>CALLBC010000176.1 GCA_938001965.1 uncultured Bdellovibrionales bacterium
TATTATTAGCTTTAGATGAGAGTTTAGTTGAAAATAAAATTATATATGAAAACCTTGAAGGAGGAACTGAGCTGTACCCTCACATTTATGGCCCAATAAACTTAGATGCAGTGGTTAAGGTTTATGAGCTCAAAAAAAACAAAAGGGGCGAATTTGCCCCTTCTTTTTAACGCGGCTGCTAAAAATTACGCAGCTCTGGTGTCAAAATGATCCCACCATTAATTTTTGAAATAACTAATTAAAAGTTTGTGCACTCACCACAGCCACAACATTTTGAAAGCCAAAATACTGGCGCAGAGATTGCTTCTAATGCATTCGTATTTTGAATGAAGCTCTCAAGTGAATCAGAACTATTAACTTTAAAAGCGTCATCCACTACCTTAAAGGCCTCTTCACTATCAATCTGCTCTAACTGTTCTAAACCAGCCATAGTTTTTATCTCAACATCTACACCTGTTGAAGCAGAGTACATCTCAGTCATATAAGCCGTGGCCTCTTGGCTACGCTCTTTAAGATCAGATGATAAAGACATCATTGTGAAGTCACTAGCAAAGCTAAATGACGAAAAAGAAAAAGTTATTAAAAGTACAGCTATTAAAGTTTTCATGTTTGAACTCCCTTATTGGCTTAATTTATAGCAATAATAAAGCCAGTTTTTTATGGTCAGTATGACACCACATTTTATTGTAAGTCTTACCAAGAGCGAATAGTTTATGTTCATTTTATGCGCAGAAGTCAACCATAATTCACATAAAAAAACCTATATATAGCTGATTTTACATGAATTTCTAGCTACTCACACTTCTGGCAAAGCTTTTGCTCAGTAAAAGTTGGGTCACCCTCTATATATAGGACTAAAAAGTGAAGATTTTTGATAAAGACAATCAGTTTTACAGAACCATCAAGTTTCTCTTGAAGGTATGTATAGCTTTATCTATCAGCCTTATCCTCACTCATTTCAACTTCTACCCTTTAGATGCCTTTTTCTATGACTTAAGAATGAAGCTCAAGCCAACATCTCCAACATCAAACCTAATTGTGACTGTGAATGTTGATGAGTTCACTCTCGATCAAATTAAGAGAGAGCCAAATATTAAAGATCATATAAAATTTATGACTGAGCTGGCTAAGTCTAATCCTAAAAAAATCATATACACAATTGATCCGACCAAGCTCAATGGAACTAATGCTGACAAACAAACCATGGCTACTCTTGGCGAGAAACTAAATATAATCTTCGCCTCAAAGGTTGTTCCTCAAAAGGGTCTGGAAAATGAATTACAGTTATCTTATCCCTTTAATAACTGGAACGCCATGCCTGCCCCACGTACCAGAGAAAGCATTATCTTTGCTAAAGACTTTGTAACAAGGCGCTTGATTGTGTCTGGTTTTGGACGCCCGACAATGTATACTGTACTTGCCGCTGAGTTTAGAAAGGATAAAAAACAGGTAAGAGGGCTATATGAGTACCTAGAAACTGAGCAAACCCTTATTGATATGAGGCCCACTGGCACTTACCCTGAGTACTCCTTTTATAATGTTAGTAATTCTGAAGCATCCATATTGCCAGAAGATAAAATTATCATTGTTGGGCTCAATGAAAAATCTGACTCTGCTCATTACATAAGAACTTCATACTCAAACAACTTATTTGCAATGACCACCACTGAGATGCAAGCCAATATGCTTGATACATTAATCTTAAACACTGGGTTTGTTCAATCTTCGCGATTCGTAAACTTTATTATTACTAGCTTTTTAGCATTAATGATTTTGTTTGTAATTTTAAGCGTAAAACCTGCCAAAGGCTTACTTGCAATTTTAGGTTTATCAATTGGTTTAGCAATCGCATCTTATGTTGCTTTCGCATTTTTTAACTACTCTATTAATATGATCCAACCATTAATAGTTATCTTTGCTTGTTACTACTTATTTATTCCCTACCGATTAATATTAGAATCAAAGCAAAAATGGGAATTCCAAAAAAAGAATAAATTATTAGTTCAAGTAGAAGAAATGAAAAATAACTTCATGAAAATGATGTCTCATGATTTAAAAACACCTCTAGCTAGAATCCAAGGAATGGCTGATATTGCACTCAATGATGGGGGCGGGCTGAGCACTCCACAAAGAAATGCAATTAGCACTATTAAAGATTCATCTTTGGAATTATCTGAACTTATAACATCTATATTAGATTTAGGCCGTGTTGAAAACCAAGGTGTTAAATTGCGCTTAACCAGCAAAGACATTAATGAAGTTATTAAAAAGGCTGTTAAAGATTGTGAATATTCCGCCCAAAAGAAAAATATAACTCTGATAACTGAGCTTGAACCTTTATTTAGCATAAAAATTGATGAGCATTTAATTAAACAAGCAATTACAAATTTAATTGAAAATGCAATTAAATACAGCCCTGAAAATACTAAAGTGCTTATCACCAGTGAAGAGATTGACAACGAAGTTGTGGTGCAAGTTTCTGATCAAGGGATTGGTATTGAAGACTCAGAAGTAGACCATGTTTTTGATAAGTTTTATAGAAGTAAAGAAGTGACCAATAAAGATGTGAAGGGCTCAGGACTGGGCCTGTATTTAACTAAATACTTTATTAACTTACATAAAGGTGATGTGGCAGTTGAAAGTGAAATTAAGAAGGGATCTACCTTTTCAATGAATCTTCCACTGGATTTAAATTAAATTGAATAATTAAGGAATATAAAATATATAGCAATTAACAAAACGGAGAGAAAAAATGTTAAATGTATTAGTTGTAGATGACGACGCAGGATTAAGACTAACGGTAAAAAATACCCTTTCAGCTATCGATTATTTTAATATCGATGAAGCCTTTGATGGCGTAAATGCTGTGGAAAAGGTTATGAAAAATAACTATAATATCGTTATTTTAGATGTGGATATGCCACGCATGACAGGGCTTGAAGCCTTAAAAAAGATCAAGCAGCATGACCCATCCATCATTGTTATTATATTAACTGCTTATGCAAATGTTAATGATGCCATCGAAGCTGTTAAAAACGGAGCCTATAACTACATCTCTAAGCCTATACAACAGGAAGCTCTTGTAAATATCGTAGAAAACGCTCTTTCTGCCCATAAAATGGTTGCTGATGTTGCTGCCTCTGCTCCCATCTTAAACATGGATGAAGGCAAAAAAATCATTGGTAAAACTACCCAAATGAAAAAAGTTTTTAATATCATTGATCGTCTATCTAAAGTAAATACTCCGGTTTTAGTTAGAGGAGCCTCTGGTACTGGTAAAGAGCTTGTAGCTCGTGCCATTCATATGAACTCTGGTTTTAAAGAAGGTAACTTCGTTGCTATTAACTGCTCCGCCATTCCTGAGAACTTATTTGAAAGTGAGTTATTTGGACATGAGAAAGGCGCATTCACAGGTGCTGACCAACGTAAAATAGGAAAGTTTCAATTTGCTGAAGGTGGAACATTATTTTTAGACGAAGTTGGTGACATGCCACAACTTATGCAAGTTAAATTACTTCGCGTACTTCAAGAAAAGGTATTCACTCCTGTGGGCTCCAACCGCGAAATACAAACTAATGTGCGTGTAATTGCTGCCACTAACAGACCCCTTGAAGCTATGATTAAAGATGGCTCTTTCCGTGAAGACCTTTACTACCGCTTAAATGTTATGCCAATCTTTTTACCAGCCCTTGCGGAAAGAAAAGATGATATCCACAGCTTAACCAACACATTCATTCGTCGTTTTAACAAAAAACAGGACATGAAGATCACAGGTATTTCTGGTGAAGTGCAAAAGCTATTTTCAAAGTACGACTGGCCGGGAAATATTCGTGAGCTTGAAAACATCATTGAACATGCTTTCATTTTAGAAGACACCAATACAATTAATATACATTCACTTCCTGAAAGCTTTCTAATGAGATGCGGTGTTGAACTTACAAACCCAATGGAATTTGCTAAAGAAGAAGCTCCTGCTGCCGTAGTGGAAGATTCAGTGACTACTGTAGACCGTAAAACAACATTCTCGTTCTCCACAGAAAAGCTAGATTTCAATAGCCAAAAAGAAACATTTGAAAAAGAGTTTATTATTAGCGCTTTAGTAAAGTTTAATGGCCGCATTAACCAGACAGCATTACATGCTAATATTCCTAAAAAGACTTTACTACGTAAAATCGAAAAATACGGAATTGTTGCTAAAGACTACTCTAATAAGTAATTAATATTTTACCTCGTCATTTTGGATGAAATTGAAAAGGATTTTTAATTTTATTCAAACTGACGAGTTTTTTTATTAATAAGGTATAGGTAGTCAAAGTCTAGAAAACTAATTTTATAAACTATTAAATAATTATCTCTATCTAGATAGCATAAAATATAACTTCCAAAAGCTAAGGAGTTATACATGAAATTAATGATTTGTTTTACTACACTTTTATTTATAAGTGTTTCAGCGCAAGCCAGCGGGGCTAACGCCAAGTACAGTCAAAATAATGTAAAATCAGATATAAACACTAACTCTAGAAGCATTGCCAGCGAAGAGGGGCTGCTTGACCACGGCGCACTTATTTCTCCATCTGAATCTAGTAGAAAAAAAATCCCTAAAAGTTACTATAAAGTAAAATCCTATTCTGTTGATGGTAAGACCTGTGTGGTTTCATTTATTACAACTCTTGGTAGCCAAAGCGCTGATACAGCAATTACATGCTTTAAACCTGATTAGTTAATTTAACTTGCTAAGCTTATTATTGCACGTGCCCTTAGAAAGAGGCACAGAAACAATTTGAATTTCATTATCTTTTGTACCTAAATTCAGGCTATTACACTGGTCAATTAAGTCACCAGTAACTTTACTGATGTTAATATTTTTTTCTTTTATTAGTTCACATTGAAAGCCGTCAATAAAGCCTTGCTCATTTAATGTGAAAGACCATTTTCCACCAATACCAAGACAGCTAGTTTTAAATTTTTCTGATTGAGTTTTATCAGTTAAACAGTCATTAGTGCACTTTTGCCTTAAGTAGTTTTTCACCTTGCATAGATTTTTACATTTTTTTTGCTCAGCAAATAAATAAGAATTAAAAAAAACTAAAAATACAATTATGAATAAACTCAAACACTTCATCTTAAAAGTAGTACGACACATTCATAGCTAAACTTAAAAACATGGACTTATCATCATAACTGAAAAATCGTTCACTATAATCTCCTGAGAAGTTATCGTAATAAGAACTTTCAATAGATGTACTCGCCGATGATCTACCAACAAGAATTGGCCAGGCAACAGAAATATTTTTACCACGCAAACTTGGACTCATATATAAAGAAATATTTTTAAATTCGTAAACTTGTCGTTCATACCCATCTGTACCTCTGTCTAGCATACTTTCACCATCGGTCTTAGATAGTTCAACACCATAATCTAAAAAAAATGTTTTGTAGTTATTATTCATTTTTCCAAGCCTAATAAAAAAACCTTCTGAGTCACCCTCATCAGCCCAGCCGGAATCCGAAGTACTATTTATATAGCCGGGAGAGACATAAAGCCCTGTCTTTTTATGCGTAAGACGATAAGAGAACTTAAGGCCATGTTCATTTTTTACAACGGGGCCATTATTATGACCAAGTGCTTCAGAATCACCACTAAACACAGTATAAAAATACTCTATTTGTGGGCCGGAGCCACCTCGAGTTGATTTTTCTTTAACCTTAAGTTTTGAAATTTTTGTCGTTGCCGCTGAATTTTTAGAATTTCTTTTTGATTTTTTCTGAGCATTATAAAAATTAAAATTGTAAACATTTGTGCCATCCTTGGTTTTCTTAACTTTAATATTTTTATTAGTTTTTTCTTCTTCTTGCAGAGAAATCTCTGATTGTGCAAAGCTCGAAATAGCAAAGAAAACTGTAATTAAAAAGCATATACTCTTCATAATTCCTCCGTGAATTAAAAATATAATGATGCGCTCATACCTAATGTAAAAAATGTTGTTGAACCTGAGATTGGAGTAACTGTTGAGTAGCTATTCCAACTACCAGAACTAAAAGTGTCTGTATATTCAGAGTATGAACCGTCAAATTGGCTAGTCCCAATTTGTATTGGCCAAGCAATACCAAAGGCTCCCCAACGCAAACTTGGGCTAATATAGGCAGAAAAATTACTCGTCTCAAAACTAGAGTCACTACCCCAACCCCAATAACTATTGGATTCACCTTCTACTTTTGAATATTCAATACCGTAATCTAAATAGAATTTACGGTAGTCATTAGACATTTTCCCAAGCCTAATCATAAACCCAGTTGAGTCACCAGTTGTAAAAACAGTATCTGTAGTACTTTTAATATAACCTGGAGCCACATAAAAACCAGACTCTTTATGCATTAATCTATAACTTAACTTAGTACCACTTTCAAAGTCGATCATTCCAGTGTCATCACCATTGTAGTTTGTAATAAAAAACTCTAATTGAGGTCCTGAACCACTTCTAATCGGACTCCTTTTAACCCTTGGCAGTGGAGCAGCTTTGGTAATTACAGGAGTTTTTGCTTTTGGCGCAGGCTGAGTTTTAGAATTGTAGAAATTAAAATTATATATGTTTGTACCATCTTTATTTTTCTTAATTTTTACATTTTTATTAACGTCTTCTGGTTTAGCGTTAGTTTTTTCAGTATCTGTTACCACAGGCTTTGCTGGAGCAGAAGTTTCAACCGCTGGCACAGCAGGGGCTGCCTCAACAGTTTTTGGCTGAAGAACCACTGGTTGCACAACCACGGGCTGAACAACTACTGGCTGCTGAACATTGGCAGTAGGTTGTGGAGGGGCTGTCTTTACAGAAGCAGGTGGAACTGGCTGTGTTGTTATAACTTGTTTTGTAGTTACAACTTTTTTAGTAACAGGAGCCGGAGCAGTGGTTTGTGCCGGAACTTGCACAACTTGTGCTGGTGCTTGTTCAGTAATTACCTTTTGCACCACTGGATCTTCTTGAACAATTTGAACCACTTCGTCGTTCATTGGTAACTCAACTACGGCTTGTTCTTGCCCATAGGCATTGGTTACTAATAAAACTGCAATTATATATATTAATTTTTTCATGTTTTCCTCTTAACTTATTATTTTAAAATCTTAAACTTAAAACACCTTTTACGGCTGAACTCTCTGACCATTCGTTGTCGTATAAATCAGTGTCATCATTATTTGCTATTTTTACGTTGTCAGATCCATACTCATAAGCGAGTAATAGTTGTAGTTTTCCAATTTGAAATGTTGGCCCAATGCTTACACCGCCACCAAAACTTTTATACTTGTATTTATTGCCGTTCAGGCCTGAAACTTCACCACGGATCCCTCTAATATTGGCCCCTAATGAAATTGCCAGTGTTGGGTTAATCCAATAATTATTATGAACCCCAACACTTAAACCTGGGATGTTTCCATCAAGTTGATCATCAATGGTATAAGCACTAATCGTGTTACTTAAAAACTCCACATTAAGGTTAAAGTCATAAGAACTAATTAAAGATAAGCCAACTCGAAATGTTTGAATATCTGAGTCACTTAATAATAAGTCTGATTTCTGAATAGAATTATGGCTATAGCCACTAATAAAACTTACACCCGTTCTTTTTGTTTTTTCATCCTCAACTGATAAAGTCACTTCTGGCACAGCTTTTTCAACCGGCTTAACTTCAGATGGAGTCTCAACGCTATTTTCACCCTCAGTAACTTCAACTTTACTGATCCCATCTGTTTTGACTTGCACTTTGTCTTTTGGATCTACAACACCATTAACCACATCACCATTATTGAATGTGAAGTTATAGGTTTGCGCTACGGCACCAACTTGCCAAACCGCTAAAACCATAAGTGCTAAAAATTTAAGACTCGCTTGATTATGAATGTTCTTCCTGAATTTCATAGTTTACCTTTCTCCTTTCTTTGCTTTAAAAGTAATGGTCTCTTCAAAAGCAACAGATGTGCCAAACACAAAAGTAGGTAATTTCAGTAACTTAAGCCTGGCCGAGTATGACATTTTCTTCATACCCCCCTGTCTTTTCCTTCATTTTTTTCTGGCAAAAGCCTATATAGATTTCTTGTGGTAATGCCCATTTTTTTAGCTGCTTGAGTTTTATTACCACCACAAGAGCTTAGGATTTTTTCAATATGACCTTCAATAAATAGCTTTTTAGCTAGCTGTAAATCATCAGGGTAGCTTGTACTTTGAGACTTTTTATTTAGTAAGCCCATACTTATTAATGAGGACAAATCAATAATTTTATTGTCAGATAATAATACTATTTTTCTAATAAATGCCTTTAATTCTCTTATATTTCCCTTCCAGTCAGCACCCGAAATATAATCAATAACATCTTCAGATAAAATTTTATCCTCTAACTTATTCGCTGAAATAATATCTTCCATTAAGTAGGTCGATAGAGGCAGTAGGTCTTGCCTACGTTCATTTAAACTTGGGATCTTTACAGCTGTTTCATTAATTCTAAAATACAAATCCTCTCTAAACTCACCTTTTTGAATCATATCTTCTAAGTTTCTATGGGTGGCAGTCACTAACCAAAAGTTAGCACTGATTTCAGTACCGCCCACTGGTGTGATTTTATTTTCTTGAATAGCTCTTAAGAGCTTTGCCTGAATATTAATATCTAACTCACCAATTTCGTCTAAAAATAGTATTCCGCCATCGGCCTCTTGAATTTTGCCTACTTGGTCTTGGTGAGCACCAGTAAAAGACCCTTTTTTATGCCCAAACAATACACTTTCCGCTAAGTCTCTTGGAATAGCGGCACAATTAACAGTAACTACCTTTTTAGCATTTGATTTTTGGCTTATGTAGTTAACTAGCATTTCCTTACCGGTACCAGTTTCACCTTGAATCAAAATACTTAAGTTCGTATTCGCCAATTTATCCACATACTTTTTAAGTGAAGACATTTTTTCAGAACTTCCCCAGAAAAACTTATGCTCAACATGGTCCACAGCCATTTTTAATCTTTTGTTTTTTTGATGTAATATATGGTTGGCCAAGTTTCCAGCACATAAACTCAAAATTGTGGCTAGCATTCCTTTTGGGATTTCATTCATGTTTTTAGTTCTTGGTAAATAAAGAACAATCTTCTCATCAGCAGAAATACTATGTTGTATAATGCAAAAGTCTAATGGTGATAGGCCTGCATCAAATAATAAAGTATGAGTATTATACTTCATATCAATAATGGCTTCAGAATTATTACTTTCAAGAATTCTTAATAAAAATAATTCCGCTTGATTACGTAAACTAATTTTTTTAGCGGCCATATCGGTTAACTTATTATTTTTTAGATGGAGTATAGCTCCTTGGTCAGAGTCTATAATTTTTAATAAAAAATTAAGTAACTGCTTAGGGTAATCTAACTTCTCTGGTCGACTTGGTAAATCTTTAAAGTTCCAATCTTTTAGCTCTGCACGATTAACTTTAATTTTAGGGATATAAACAAATAAATAGTTATCAAAAGTTAGAAAAGTCTGACTTTTTAATTTCTTACCCCAATTGGAGGCCACTTCACCACTACCGTCTAACTGCCCATAGCAATAATCTTCTTTTTTTATAAAAGATAAGGTCGCATTATTAATTGGCAAAACTATATCATTATCAAAGCCTCTACCTATAGTTAGAACTCCAATATTCAGTTCTGCCTCTATGCACTTCCCATTTTGATCTATAATTAATAAAGTATCCATAGCACTAATCCAGGTTAATCAGGGTGTTTTTCCCTGCGGTTATTTCTATGGTTGACTTCATAGTTGGGTAGCCAATTTTTTTAAGGCTAATTTCATACTTACCAACTGGGAACTTTAATTTATCTCCTAGTCTAATAATTCTTTGTTCACCTACAAATACACGTATATCAGAAGGTACGTTAACAATAAGGTATCCTGTTTTTTCAACAACCACCTTTTTTTGCTCAACCACCTTAGGGGCAACAACTACTGGTGTGGGCTTCATTTTCTTTTTAAATACTTTTTTAACCTTGCTCACTCTTGCTGGAACAGGCTTTTTCTTTTTAACGACCACCTCTTTTTTTACTACTGGCGCCTCTATTTTTAGTTTTTTTTCCGCTGGCTTAAGCACAATAGGCTTTTCGGGAGTAACTTGTGTCTTTATTGGCTCCGATATTAACTTAATTCTTTGCTCACTGGATTCGTTAAAGCTAGGCATTAAGTACCAAAAACCAAAGGCTGCAGATATAGCCCCAAAAGAACAAGCTAGTAACGGGCGAAGTCTAGAACCAGATGCACCCCTTTTATTGGAATTGTCTATTTTTAAAATTTGTCCCAATAAAGTATTTTTTTGAGCTCCTTTTTTTAAAGAGTCATATTTATCTTCTAGTTGCGTAAGTATAATACTTTGAAAACTTGAGCTTTTGTCTTTATCTATCACTCTTTTATTAGCACAAAGATTGCTCAACACTTTATTACTATTAAAGTTTAAATTATCAATTATGTTAAGTAATTTAAATCTAAGCTTGTAAGCCTGATTAAGCTCTGTACCATACTCATTTTTTAATATTTGGTTTATAATTGTACTTAATTTCTCAGGAGTGTATGGGTTTAGTTTTTCTAGAGACTTAAAATGCCCATTCCTTTTGGCATTCAATATAACTTCTATATTTTCTCCTTGGTAAGGAGTAACGCCAGTTAGCATTTCGTACATCAAAACAGCCATTGAATAAATATCAAATAGCGGAGAGGCATCTTTTTTTGTGAACTGATCAATAGACATATACTGTGGAGAACCAAAGATCTGACCATGTATAGTGACTTGATTAATATTAGTGTTCTTAGATAAGCCGAAGTCAGTAAGCACTACACGGCCATCTTTATGCAAAATAATATTTTCAGGCTTTATATCTCTATGGATGATGCCCTTACTATGGCTTTCTTCCAATGCGTATAAAATTTCACTGGCAATAACCAAGCAAATAACTACTCGTTCGAGCATTGTGTAATCGGCTGTTTGTAACTCAGATAAGTTTTTACCTTCGATATACTCTTGGATTAAAACCCACTGGCCACTTTCACTTTTTTCTAATCCATAAACTCTTACCACTCTTTCGCTGCGAAGAGTGTTTAAGTTATCCAGCTCTCTTTGAAAAGTGATATCACCCTGTTCAATGGGCAACATTTGATTAAAGACTTTTAAAGCTCTTTGCTCACCTTTAGGTGTTAAGGCTAGGTAGACATCACTGGTTGCACCTGAACCTAATTTTTTTAAAATTTTGTAGTCTTTAAAGGAGAACATAAGAATGGTTTATAGCATAAGGCTTATGGACTATGAAGAAAAAGTCATGGTTGTGAAAATAATATCCGACTTTTTCGTCTCTCAAGGTAAGTGCTTAATAATATTAACTATTACTAATTTTTAACCTTCAGATTCGTTTACTCTTAGCTAGCTAATTTATTTAACATGTCATCAACCTCATAACTTAAGTGCTCAGGGAATGACTATTACTTCATAGCCAGCTTTATTTTACAGAAGGATGCTCAAATCAAATTTAACTCACATAGAGACACTACCTAATTGATGCTTTTATCTATACGTCTGACAAATATAACAGTCTACTTTACAGTCCTACAGTCCTTTTCGAGCGCTGCATTATTAGTTATTTTTATACAGTGTCAGTGGATTAAAAGGCTTGATGGCTGGGCTCTGCCAGGATAGATTTTTTCGTTCATGGCAATTAATAACTTACCACCTCAAGCATATACACGAGAGACCGTCGCCGAAGCCTTCGAATGGATGAAGAGCCAAAGTCCGTCCACCAGAGATCTTGCAAAAGATGCTAACACATTAGTTAGTCTTTACTTAAATGCTAAACGCCATAAGAGAATTAAAAATATGCAGCCTGGTGACTCAGCTGAGTTTCAAAATGAGTTAAAAAGTTTAGCTAAAGGGATTAAACAATTTAACCAAGACTCAGAACAACCTAAGCCAAGCTTAAATGTGGATATTCAAAGAAGGCCCATTAATACAGTTAGTGATGCTCAAAAAGAGAGTATTGATCAGGCAATAGCCTCTTTACAGTTCAAAGCTGACTCAAATTCTATCAATCAGCCTATTAATGCGCCTGTAACTAAGCCACAAAACCAATTTATAAATCCCCAAGAAATACTTAAATCTAACCGAACCGAGAACCCAACTCTAAAGCCCACTTTAAAACCACCTACACAAAAAATTATTAGCCAAACTAAAGCGGCCTTAAACTTAAGCTCTGACGAAGAGGCCTTAAATGCCCTTGTAGCCATGGGTTTTGAGCAAATTAAATCTATTTTTAAATTATAAAATCTTGAAATCAATACCTTAAAACAGTAGTAATTAGGCCATAGAAGCTATATTATTACTTCTTATCAAAAAACCAAAAGTACAAGGAATATACAAATGTCAGAAGCCTCCTCAGATTTTAAGGCCACACTTAATTTACCTAAAACAGCCTTCCCAATGAAAGCTAACCTCTCACAAAATGAACCTAAGTATATTAAAACTTGGACTGAACAAAATACTTATAAAAAAATTCTTGAAAAAAATAAACAAGCTGAAAGCTTTGTAATGACTGATGGCCCCCCTTACGCCAACGGTAAGCTACATATCGGACATGCCCTTAATAAAATTTTAAAAGACATAGTTATTAAATATAAAAATATGTCCGACAAAAAAGCGGCGTTCATTCCTGGCTGGGACTGCCATGGATTACCAATTGAATTAAATGTAACTAAAAAATTAGGCGCCAAAAGAAAGGAACTCACTGACCAAAAAGTTCGTGAAATCTGCAAGAAAGAAGCTCTTAAGTGGGTTGGCGTTCAAAAAGAAGAGTTTATCCGCATGGGCATTTTAGCTGAGTGGGACAAACCTTACTTAACAGTAAACCCCAACTATGAAGCTGATGAAGTGCGTGTGCTAGCTAAAATTTTAGAAAACGGCATATTATATCGTGGTGAAAAACCTGTTTACTGGTGCCCTAAGTTACAAACCGCATTAGCGGCGGCAGAAATAGAGTACCAAGATCATACTAGTACTAGTGTGTATGTTAAATTTAATGTCACTAAAGAGTTTGATGTTTTTAAAGAATTTAGCAAGCCTCTGTCCTATGTTATTTGGACAACTACGCCATGGACTTTACCGGCCAACTACGGAATTAGTTTACACCCAACATTAGAGTACGGTGTCTATGAATTAAATAATGAACTGATTATAATTGCAAAAGGCTTACAAGAAACTGTTGAAGAAACATGTGAAATAAAACTAAACTTAGTTAAAACTTTTAAAGGTAGTGAACTTGAAAACACAACTGCCTCCCACCCATTTATTGACCGTGAATCATTAGTGATTTTAGGTGATCATGTGACCTTAGAGGCCGGTACTGGCTGTGTTCATACCGCTCCTGGGCATGGTATGGACGATTACTACGTAGGAATGAAATACAAACTTCCCATTTTTAGTCCCGTTGATAAAGCAGGCCGTTACACAGATGAACTACCTGAGTATGCTGGAAAAACCATATGGGAATCTAACCCATTAATCACAGAAAAGTTAAAAGAGTCTGGCCACTTATTATTTCAACAACAGATCTCACATAGTTATCCACATAACCCACGAA
The DNA here is from genome assembly GCA_938001965.1 of uncultured Bdellovibrionales bacterium. Classification (GTDB taxonomy): domain Bacteria; phylum Bdellovibrionota; class Bdellovibrionia; order Bdellovibrionales; family UBA1609; genus JAHDIR01. Next base: position 13,642 of record CALLBC010000176.1, read on the forward strand.
CTAACTCACCTTTAATTTTTAGAGCCACTCCACAGTGGTTTATTAAAATGGATGAAGAGAGCTATCCACTCAAACAAAAAGCATTAAGCGCTGTTGAAAACGACATTGAGTTTTTTCCTAGTTGGGGACAAAAAAGATTAAATGCCATGGTTGGCAATAGCCCAGACTGGTGTGTTAGTCGCCAAAGAATATGGGGTGTACCTATTCCAGTATTTTATTGTAATTCTTGTGATGAAGCTTTGGCTGAACCAAAACTTATGAATCATATAGCTGATTTAATGGAAAATAGCGGCAAAGGACTTGAGGCTTACCACGACACCCCTACTGAAGAGCTCACTAAAGATTACCCTTGTAAAAAATGTGGAAAAAATGATTTTACAAAAGGCAGTGATATCTTAGATGTATGGTTTGATAGTGGTATTTGCCATACAGCCGTTCAAAAACGTCGTGAAGACTTAAGTTTTCCAGCCGATGTATACCTAGAAGGGAGTGACCAACATCGTGGATGGTTTCAAACAAGTTTAAACTCATCACTAGCTGCTTATGGTGAACCTCCATTTAAATCATTAATTACTCATGGCTTTGTGAATGATAGCAAGGGCAACAAAATGAGTAAAAGTAAGGGCAATGTTATTGCTCCTCAAGATATCATTAAAAAATATGGTGCTGAAATCTTACGTTTATGGGTTGCTTATGAGGATTATGGCAATGACGTTAATATTAGTGAAGAAATGTTTCAGCGCATTAGTGAAACCTACCGACGCATCAGAAATACCATGAGATTTTTAATGGGCAACTTAGAGGACTTTGATCACAATAAAGATAAAGTGGACTTAAAAGACATGCCTTTATTAGATCAGTGGGCCTTGGCTAGCCTTAATGAATTAACTACTAAAGTGACCAAGTACTATGAAGAGTATGATTTTTATAAGGCCTATCATGCACTAAATAATTTCTATACCGTTACTTTATCGGCCACTTATTTAGATATCCTAAAAGACCGTTTATATACTTGGAAAAAAGAAGGTGTTCACAGAAAAGCTTCTCAAACGGTATTTTTTGAAATCTACACTCATTTAACTAAAATGATGGCTCCAATATTAAGCTTTTTAGGTGAAGAGATATACACTTACTTCCCGGATGACATAAAAAAAGAAAGTATCTTTTTAGAAAGCTTCCCTAAACCAAACAAGGACTGGGACCAACCTGAGGTTATGAAAACTTTTAATACTCTACTTGAAGTGCGTTCAGAAGTTTCAAAAGTATTGGAGCCAATGAGAAAAGATAAGTTGATTGGCTCAAGCCTTGATGCTGAAATTGTTATCTCAGGGCCTAGCGATATTATAGAAATACTTAAAAATTACCAAGGTAGTCAGACTTTAGACCACCTGAAAGAGCTATTTATTGTGTCTGATGTCAAACTTGAAAGTAGCGATAATAAAGAGGTAACTGTTACTGCTGCCAAATCCACAGGAGATAAATGTCCGAGATGCTGGCATTATTCTAAAAATCTAGTTAAGGTAGATACTTACGTTGATGTATGCCCTAAATGTGCGGAGGCTCTTTAAACAGTGATTAAATCAATTAATAAAAAGTATATTATATTATTAGCTATTGCAGCCTTCATAGTTACATTAGATCAGGCCACTAAAACCTATATTCATACCGAGTTTAGCCTCCATGAAATCTCACCTGTGATTGATAATTTTTTTAATATCACATATGTAAGAAATGAAGGTGCTGCCTTTGGTTTTTTAAACACTGCTAGCTTTCGCCATGTTTTCTTTTTAATTGTTCCAGTTATTGCCATGCTAACTATTTTATTTATGCTCCATGGGGTTAAAAACAACGACCGTCTTCAAATTTTAGCCCTATCATCAATTTTTGGTGGCGCTTTAGGTAATTATATTGATCGCCTAAAGCTTGGCTTTGTTGTGGATTTTTTAGACTTTCACTGGAAAGATAAGTATCACTTCCCCTCCTTTAATGTGGCCGACATGGCTATTGTTGGTGGTGTTGGCTTATTAATATTTGTGATTATTCTTGAAACAAAAAGTCTTCAAAAGCCTTTAAAAGAATAAAACTCAATATATTTTCCCTGCATTGATTTTATATCTAAAACGAGTTCGGAGCGGAAGGCGAAGCCTGAGCACCGTATGTCTGAGGCTTTAGATATAAAATCAATGCAGGGAAAATATATGGGTTTTATTGCTTATGCCCTAAAACTATTAAATAATGAGACTTATGTTGCCTCACTTGCATATTACTGATGGCTTAAGCCTGCCCATATACTTACTACTTTGTAGTTTAGCTTATTGTATTTGTTTATTATGGCTAGTACCACGAGCCAAAAAGCTTAATGTAAATAGAAATATTGCTCTTGATATCTCACTAGTAATAATGGTGTCTGGATTTCTTGGCGCTCGGCTTTTGCACGTATTTTATGAAGAACCCCATTATTATTTAAATGACCCAATACAAGTGTTTAAATTTTGGCATGGAGGCTTTGTTTTTTATGGTGGACTCATTGGCACCTTAGTGGGTTGCTTTATATATATAAAAATTAAAAAACTATCATTTTTACAATGGGCTGACTTTTTTACCCCTATGGCTCCCCTTGGCTATGCCATTGGCCGCTTAGCTTGTTTTCTAAATGGCTGTTGTTATGGAAAGATTTGTGATTTGCCATGGGCTGTGAACTTCCCCAATGTACTCCCCTCTGGAATCACAAGGCACCCAACACAGCTATATATAGTTTTTTGGGAAATCATTTTACTGATTACTCTTTTAAATATTGAAAAGTTGAAAAAATTTAAATCTGGTAGCCTATTATTTATTTGGCTGTTTCTACATTCTATAGGCCGTATTTTTATGGAGTTTATGAGAGATGATCCCCGCGGTGATATGATTTTAAATTTAAGTATATCCACCTGGATTAGTTTTGGTTTTATCTTATTAAGCTCGTGGTTTTTATTATTCAAAAAAGATACTGACTAGGGCCTATTGATAATTCATCTAGTTGCTTTCATTAATTTTAATGGTAAATTCTATTTCACTTTGATCTGAACTTAGCTTATCTGTAAGACTTTTAACTTCTATATTATGATTTTTTGCCTGAGGAAACTTTTGGCTTAAATATCCAAGAACTAGCGACCTATCAGAACTTAACTTCCATGATTTAAACTGATCACTGGATTTTAAACTACTTCCGTGATTTGTAATTGCTATATCAAGCTTTTTATCTTCAAGCTTTTTAAAGAAGTAATTTAACTCTGATATTTTCTCTTTTTTAATCTTAGTGGATTTAGTATGAAAAAATGCCTCTGGCTTTATACCAACTCTTAATTGTTTATTTTCATCATCCAGTAAAATATTAAAATATTTTGCTAAACGACTTTCTGCTTTTAATCTCTTATGCAATTCAAATCTTTCGGCCTCTGACCTCTCGTCATTAACCTGCTTGGCTCTTTCTTCCATACCACATAGCTCATTAGCATCCACATTTAGCATATGGTTATTCTGATCATTACTAATTACTTTGTCGCTGTCTTTACCATTAGCTGATGCTTCAAAAGGGTTAGATGAGGTTTCCATAAACTCATAAACCTTATGCTTCTGAACACCAAAGGCCATTTTAATTGAACCCATTACACGTTTAAATTTTGAAGCATCAATTTCAGCAAAAGATAAAATTAAAATAAAGAATGTTAAAAGCAGAGACATTAGATCGGCAAAGGTAACAATCCAACCTGGAGCTCCTCCGCCATCACTACTTTTTTTCTTTCTGCTTCTACCCATTTAAAGTTTCCTTATCCGAATTAGGCTGCCTGATCTTCACTTAAATCAACTGAATTTAAATTACCTCTACTTTTTGAAGGTAAATAAGACATTAATGTTTGCTCTAATACATATGACGATTGCCCTTTTGCAATGCCTACCACAGCATCCACAATAATTGACTTACACATGTCTTCTTCTTCTGACCTCATCCCTAGTTTGTCTGCTATTGGCTTTGCCACCATATTTGCTAATATCGCACCATATAGAGTTGTTAATAAGGCTACAGCCATGGCAGGTCCAATGGTCGATACATCTGACATATTTGATAACATTTGCACTAAACCAATTAAAGTACCAATCATACCCATTGCTGGTGCAACATCATTGATAGCCATAAAAATATTTTTACCTTCTTCATGTCTGGCAACTGTTACATCTCTTTCATGGTTAAGCATTTCTTCAGCCACGGCCACATCTGTACCATCCACTACTAACTGAATTGCTCTTGCAAAATATTGATCTTCAATTTCTACTTCTTCAAGTTTTAACAATCCATCTTTTCTTGCTATTTTAGCCATTGATAAGGCTTGAGAAATTAACTCTTGTGGTGAGGAAGACTTCCACAAAAAGGCTTTGAAGGCCACACTCAAGGCGTTTTTTAATTTTACTAAGCTAAACTTCATGGAAACCACAAAAAAGGACCCGATCACAACAATGAGAATTGAGGGCACGTTAATGAAAATTCCTGCGGAACCTCCAATAAAGATGGCCATCCCCACAACTACGAAACCGCCTATTAAACCAACTAGTGTTGCTAAATCCATATCTAACTTCTTCCTGTTATAGATTAATTACTTACAACTACTTATCGACTGTAAAATTATTTATTATAGTGATTTTAGTAACTTTCCTAACAATCAAAACTTTAGTCTTGGACATTAATTTTTAATATTATTTATAAAACTATATAAGCTATGAAAATATTAATCTTAATCTAATCTCCTGACCAAGGTCCTGTCTAATTTTGAGATGACTTGGATTATTAAAAGACGTATCATTAAAGTACGGTAACTGCCTAAATTATTTAGTAAATTTGTGTACAACTGTTTAACTTTTGAATAATTATTTTTTTAAAATGAAAGAAAATTCACAATGAGCGGCATAAATCTTGTAAGCTAAGTAAACAAAGTGCAGGGGGATGTAAATGATGAAGTATTTTGTAATTTGTTTAACAGGTCTTATGTTAATAGGATTTGTAAATTGTTCTAATAATGAGTTTTCACAAATAGACCAAACCGGCAAAGTGCAAGGCACTGGAACATGTACGGATGCACATTGTGACACCATTACTCACACGGTGAATGCCAACAATCCATTAGAAAATAAAAAAACAGATATCTTATTTGTCTTTGATAACTCTTTTACAATGGCTGATGAAAATCAAAAATTAAAAGATCGAATGACTGGGTTTATTGGTGGTTTAAATAACAATGGAGTTGATTATAACCTCTGCTACACACTAAGCGAGCCTGATGTTCATCAACAAGGACGTGTGAGCCAGTGGTCTAATGGTTCCCATGTTTTAAATAAAAACACATCTAATTTAACTTCAGTATTTTTAACCACATTAGATAACGTAAAAAATACTCCTCCAACTAGAGAACAACCTGAGCAACCAATTGCTGGGACCACTTATATGCTTGATAGTGGCCTCAACAGAGATTGCTTACGTGATAACACTGCAGTCAATGTTGTTTTCTTAACAGATGAAGATGAAAATGATGACGGAACAAACTTAGGTTATAGAAATCAACCAGCCACTTTGGTTAATATTGCCAAGACCAGCTTAGGAACAGTTCCATTTATGGTTCACACTATAATTGCCTATGATGTTGGGAATGATAACTCTTGTTATACCACTGAAGGAAATGAGAAAGCCAATACACATTACAGCTTAGCACAGATGACCCATGGTATTGTTGGTGATATTTGCGCCAATGATTATGCCAGTCAACTGACTGATATTAGCAGTAGAATTCAAGACACTCTCGATTCTGTAGCCTTAAAGTGTGATCCAATTCAAGAGGTTAGTATTGTTTCAACTAATAATATCAACTACCAATACACTATTGAAAATCGTCGCTTATTCCTAAATCCGGGAATTCCAGCTGGAGACTCTTCGGTAACAATCACTTATGTTTGTGATAATCCAAAATAGTTAAAAATACATTTTAAATTTATTAGCCCACTTAAACTTTAAGTGGGCTTTTTTGTGTTTGATTAGCAAAGCAATACACTTATATAATTAGCCTTCACGCCCATATTGGGCTTATCTCAAACTTAGGAGATTATATGCGAATCGGAATATTAACTGGTGGTGGAGATGCTCCAGGCCTTAACGGTATTATTGAATCTGTTGGCAAAAGCTTAATGGCAAAGAATCATGAGGCCATTGGCATCATTGATGGCTTTGAGGGTATTTTTAAAAATGAAACTAAGGTTTTAACCCCTAATGATTTAAATGGCCTTCACTCAAGAGCTGGCACTCTTATTGGAACCTCAAATAAAAGTACAACTCGTGGCAAGGAAAAAGAATTTTTAGCCGCTTATAAAAAGTTAAACTTAGATGGCTTAATTGTTGCCGGTGGTGATGGAACCTTTTCAGCCCTAACTGCATTTAGCAAAGAGATCCCTTTAATTGGTGTACCAAAAACCATTGATAATGATTTAAATGGAACTGAAATTACTTTTGGTTACGACACTGCTTGCTCGGTTGTTTCTGATGCTGTTGATGCCTTAAGAGCCACCGCAGATGCCCATAGGCGTATTATATTTGTGGAGGTTATGGGAAGAACAGCTGGGTGGATTGCTCTTGGTGGCGGGCTTGCATCTTACGCAGATGTTATTCTCATTCCTGAACGCCCGTATAGTAAAGATGAATTATTAAAATTTATTGCCAGCAAAAAACAAACTCACCGCGGTTTAATTTGTGTTGTATCAGAGGGAGCATTCCCAGAAGGTGGCGAACCCGAAGTGGCTTTTACTGTGGAAAACTCCCCTCAAAAAGAACGTTATGGTGGAATTGCCGAGCGTTTATCAAAGTGGGTAATGGCTGAAGCCTCATGGGAAAGTCGCCACGTGGTTTTAGGACATCTTCAAAGAAGCAAGGCTCCAACAACTACAGATCGCTTTTTAACTTTAGCCATGGGTGTAGAAGTTGGTAAAATGGTCAGTGAAAATGACTGGGGAAAAGCGGCAGTCTACCGCAGTGGTAAAGTCACAAGAGCC
>CALLBC010000177.1 GCA_938001965.1 uncultured Bdellovibrionales bacterium
TATTTGATCAGTGTCTTTATGAGCTAAAATTTTAACCTGTCCATCAGTTTGACCTAATGCTTTAGCGCGACCATTGGCAGTGAAGGGAAACTTACCAGCTTTAAATGGAATCCCTTGCTCTTTTAATTCTTCCTCTGTGTAACCAACACTAGCCACCTCTGGGTCAGTGTAAATAACAGAAGGAACAGTAAAGTAGTTCACATGGCCTGATTGTCCAGCAATGATTTCGGCTACGGCTACAGCCTCTTCTTCGGCCTTGTGGGCTAACATTGGACCTGGGATTAAATCACCCACGGCATATATGTTTGGGTATTTTGTTTGGTAATGTTCGTTCACTTGCACAAAACCGCGTTTGTCTTTTTCAATGCCTAATTTATCAAGGCCAAGTTTATCAGAAAAAGGAATTCTTCCCGCTGAAACTAAAACAATATCACCAGAAATTTTTTCAGTGCTTCCATCTTTTAATTTTTCATAAGTTAATTCAACAGAAGACTTTCCGGACTTGGCAGCTGTTACTTTGGCGCCAGTTATAAAATTCATACCTTGTTTTTTTAAAATTTGTTGTAAACGTTTACTTGTTCCCTTATCCATTGGTCCGCAAATTTTATCAGCGTACTCTAAAACAGTAACTTTACTACCTAAGCGCATCCATACTGAGCCCATCTCAAGGCCAATAGCACCTGCTCCAATAACTAAAAGCTCTTTTGGAACCTTAGGAAGTGAAAGGGCTTCTGTGGAGCTAATAATATTTTGGCCGTTATAATCAAGGCCGGGTAGGCTGCTAGGTATGCTACCAGTGGCAAGCATTATGTTTTTCGTTTTTAATACAGTGGTTTTATCACCAGTCACTTGCACTTCGTTAGGGGATAAAACTTCACCCCAGCCGCTAAATTTTTCTACCTTGTTTTTTTTCATTAGGTAATCAACACCGGCAGTGAGTTCGCCAACAATTTTATTTTTTCTGGCCATTAAGTTATCTAAATTTAATTTAACAGAGCCGAGCTCAACACCATGTTCTGCTAATGAATGATTGGCTTGTAAAAAATGCTCTGAAGACTCAAGTAAGGCCTTTGAGGGAATGCAGCCCACGTTTAAGCAGGTTCCACCTAGGGTTTTATCTTTTTCTACGATGGCAGTTTTTAAGCCCAGTTGGCTTGCTTTAATGGCTCCCACATAACCGGCGGGGCCAGATCCAATAATAACTAAATCAAATTCAGTAGTAGACATAATATTCCTTTTAAATATCTAGTAGTAAGCGGGCAGGGTCTTCCATGCCTTCTTTAATTTTAACTAAAAAGCCAACAGACTGTTTGCCATCAATAATTCTGTGATCATAAGAAAGGGCTGCGTACATCATAGGGCGAACAACCACTTCGCCATTCACTGCCACTGGGCGGTCTTCAATTTTATGTAAGCCTAAGATACCGCTTTGTGGTGGGTTAAGTATTGGCGTGGACATCAGTGAACCAAACACACCACCATTACTAATTGTAAATGAACCGCCACTTAAATCATCGATCTTTATTTTTCCATCGCGCGCTTTTAAGGCGTAATGACGAATGCTTAATTCAATTTCTGCCAGGCTTAGTTTATCTGCATTTTTAATCACAGGAACCATTAAGCCCTTTGGCGTACTTACCGCAATACCCATGTTTACAAAGTTACGCGTAATAAACTCGTTGCCTTCGATGCTTCCATTAACAAGTGGGTATTCCATTAAAGCAGCGCAAGTGGCCTTTACAAATAAACCCATAAAGCCCAGGCTAATTCCATGCTTTTCTTTAAAGCTTTCTTTGTATTTAGCTCGTAAAGCCTTTGCTGCCGTCATATCAATTTCATTAAAGGTAGTTAGAATGGCCGCATTGGTTTGGGCTTCCACTAAACGCTTTGCAATTGTTTTTCTAAGTGTGGACATTTTTTCACGAGTTTCCACAGGCTCTGCACCACCAGCAAATTGTGGTAAGTCAGGAATGGAGGCTTTTGGTGCTGGGGCAGCAGCGGCTTGAGCCGGTGCGCTTGTAGCATTTAAAGCATTAGCCTTTGTAATGCGTCCGTCTTTACCAGTTCCTTGCACTTGGCCAGGGCTTAAATTTTTATCAGCCATGATTTTTCTAACAGCTGGGCTTAAGTGGCCTGACATATCTTTACCCGATTGTGGGGCAGCTGCTTGTGGAGCTGGAGCACTTTCTGTTTTTTTAGCGCCACCGGCTGGAGCTTTTGCATCGGTATCAATCTTGCCGAGCACAGTTCCAACATTAACGGTTTCACCCTCTTCAATGCTAATGGTAATAACACCTGAGTGTTCAGCCACAATATCAACACTGGCTTTGTCTGTTTCTAATGATAAAAGTACATCATCGCGATTAACATAATCACCACTAGCAACACTCCACTCGGCCAGTGTGGCTTCAGTGACAGACTCACCAACGGCTGGAACTTTAATTTCTGCATTCATAAAAAACCTCTTTTAATAAAAATTAAATAAACAAATATCTTATTTATGATTGTAAACCCAAGAACTTTTAGTATTGTCCACGCGCAGTTCTATTAGTGTTTGGGCATCACAAAGTGATGACCAGCGCTAATCGCTGTTTGAGCATGGATAATACTAAAAGTTCTTGGGCTTACAATCATAATACTTTTTTAGTTAAAGCAGTCAGCAATAAGCTGTGCTTGCTCCTTTTTGTGGGCTCGCGGTGAGCCAGTGGCAGGGCTAGCTCTTCTGGTTCGTCCTGCATACTCAACACTAATTTTAATTCCAAGCTCTGCGCACAGTTCGCTGATTTCAGGAGCAATATGAGAGTAAGCTCCCATATTTTTTGGCTCTTCCTGGCACCATACAATTCGCTTTAAGTTTTTAAACCCATTTAAATAAGAAGCCAGTTGTGTTTTAGCTAATGGGAATATTTGCTCTAGTCGCAAAATAGCTGTGCTACCACCAATTTTATTTTCTTCGCGGTATTCATCAAGTTCATAATAAATCTTACCAGAACATAAAACTAACTTCTTAACATCAGCAGGCTTAGTTGATTTAGGGTCAGCTAAAATCTCTTTAAAGGTTCCGGAGGCAAGCTCTTCAAGTGTAGATTTCACTTTTGCATGGCGAAGTAAAGACTTAGGCGACATCACCACCAGTGGTTTTCTAAAGTCACGCATCACTTGTCGACGTAAGGCATGAAACATATTAGCTGGAGTTGTAATATTGCAAACCTGCATGTTGGCTTGGGCACACATTTGTAAAAAACGCTCTAAGCGTGCGCTTGAATGCTCTGGGCCCTGGCCGGCATAGCCATGAGGAAGCAATAAGGTTAGTCCTGTATGTCTAGACCACTTTTGTTCACCACTAGTTAAAAACTGATCAATAATAATTTGAGCACCATTGGCAAAATCACCAAACTGGGCTTCCCATATAGTTAAAAATGTTGGGTCTGATATTGAGTTTCCGTATTCGTAACCAAGCACTGCCATTTCAGATAGAGAGCTATTGTAAACGCAAAACTCGCCATTGCCAGGGTTAATAGTTGTTAGCGGGCAATGCTCAGCATCGGTCTCTTGGTCAAAATAAACAGCGTGACGATGAGTGAATGTACCACGCTTACAATCTTGTCCGGTAATTCGCACAGGAATACCCTGTTGGCGAAGTGAAGCATAAGCCATTAGTTCAGCCATTCCCCAATCAATTTTATTTTCAGTGATCATTTTATCACGGTTGCCAATTAAACGCTTAACCTTTGAGTTGATGTTAAAGTTATCAGGTAAAACAGTAAGAGGCTTTGCTGCCGCTAATAAGTCTTTCATTTTAATTGTGGTATCTGTTGGTGCTAAAATATCTTCTTCTACACCATGACGTAAGCCCTTCCAATTGCCTTGGAAAACATTTGGCTTTAGCTCAGCAGGAGTTTTTCTAACTGAATCTAGGATCTCTTGCAGGTTATCCATTTTTTCTTTGTAAAAAGATTTGGATTCGTCTTCACTAATCACGCCTTGCTCAATTAACTTATTTGAGTAAATAGTGTTTAGGGTAGGGTGCTTTTTAATCACCTTGTACATCTCTGGTTGTGTAAAGCTAGGCTCATCACCCTCGTTATGTCCATAACGGCGATAGCAAATTAGATCAATAACAATGTCTTGTTTAAATTTTTGTCTAAAACGAACCGCAATATCAACGGCACGCAAACAAGCTTCCACATCATCACCATTAACTAGTAGAACTGGTGCTTTAATGGACTTGGCAATATCTGAGCTATAGCGAGTGGATCGGCTATCTTTAGGGCTTGTAGTAAAACCAACTTGGTTATTAACAATAATATGTAGGCTACCTCCAACAGTGTAGCCTTCTAGTTGAGATAACTGTAAAGTTTCGCTGACAACGCCTTGGCCTATGAAGGCTGCATCGCCATGAATTAGTACAGGCATTACTTTTTCACGATCTTTAGTGTCATCATGTAAGCGTTGCTTTGCGCGAGTCATGCCACAGACTACAGGTGATACAAACTCAAGGTGACTTGGATTAAAAGCTAATGAGATGTGACATTCACCATGCTCAGTTTTTTTATCCGCAGAATATCCCATATGATATTTAACGTCGCCATCAACACCAGTGTTATCAATAACCGTTCCATCAAAGTCAGAAAAAGTAATCTCTAAGGCTTTGTTCATAAAGTTAGCTAGTACATTAATGCGGCCACGGTGAGCCATGCCGATCACAATTTCTTTAATCTTGTGCTTAGTTCCTGCATCGACACAATGCTCAAGCATTGGTAGTAAGGCGTCGCCACCTTCCACAGAAAATCGTTTTGTCCCCACATATCTTGTATGAATAAATTTTTCTAAGGTTTCAGTTTTCGCTAATGACTTAAAAATATTTTTTTTATCTTCATTGTTTAAGTTAAACTCTGGACTTCCAGACTCAAGCTCATCATGAAACCATTTTCTTATTTTAGGTTCACAGCCAGACACTTGCACGGCCATAGTGCCACAATATAGTTTTTCAAGCTTTGTAAGCATCTCACCTAATGTGGCATTGGGTAAACCGATCACAGAACCAACTTGGAACTTTTGTGTTAAATCGGAATCAGATAAATTGAAGCGCTCTAAAGCAAAGTCTTCACCACGTGGGCGAATCAAATTTAATGGATCTAGCTGGGCTTTCAAATGGCCATAGTCTTGGTAGTAACGAATTAAATTATAAACGTCGATCTCTTTACTTGAAATGTCTGTACTGCCATCAGAATCAAAGTTTTTTGCAAACTCAATGCCTTGAAAAAAATGTTTCCATTCAGGGTCAATGCTGCCTGGGTCATTTAGGTAATTATTAAATTCGCTTTCTATATATTCAAGGTTGTCTCTGTTTAAGTAATTAAATTTATCCAAGGTTGCTTATTCTCCGTATTTGATTCATCACTTTCTAGGCTAATATGGTAGCACTATTTACCAAAACTGAGGAGAAAACTGTTGTGATTTCTTGCAGTTAATTCACTTTTTATGCAAGGCTTCATTATGGTTGTTTCTTGCTAAGCGCACTGGCATGAGTCATCCTATAGAGGAGATGGAAAACTTCGTTGATTATTTAAGCATACTTGATTGGCTAAGGGACGTTTGGTCCTTTCAAATTACCAGTGTAGATGGTTATCCCATCACTGTTGGTAAGCTAGTTAAGGGTATTACCCTTATGGTTATGGGTTACTTCTTGTGCAGAAGTATTAGTCGTGAAATTGAGAAAAAGCTTCTAACTCGCTTAGATATTGATTCTTCGCTGAGGCACACACTAAGAACCATCATATTTTACTTTTTACTCGTTGTTCTGACTCTTTTCATTTTAAGGTTACTAAATATTCCAGTAACTGTGTTTACAGTGATTGGGGGTGCCTTGGCCATTGGGGTTGGTTTAGGTTCCCAAAATATTGTTAATAACTTTATTAGTGGTTTAGTTATGATGATTGAGCGCCCTGTCAAAATAGGTGATATTGTGGAGCTTGATGGTTTAGCAGGCAGAGTTGAGTATATTGGCCCAAGAAGTACTCGTATTAAAACTATGAGCAATGCCCATATGGTTGTGCCCAATAGTAATTTTCTCGAGAAAAATGTACTTAATTGGACTCTTTCAGATGATATCGTTCGTTTAAAAGTATCAGTGGGTGTGGCCTATGGCACAGACTCCAAGTTTGTTGAAGAGGCCTTGCTTGAGTCAATTAAAGACATGGAAAAGGTTTTAAAGTTTCCAGAGCCTGCTGTTTTTTTTAAAGACTTTGCCGATTCAAGTTTAGTATTTGATACCCATCTTTGGGTAAAAATGTATGATCCTTTACAAAGATTCCAAATTGAAAGTGAAGTCCGCCATAGAATAAATGCTCTTTTTGCAGAAAAAGGAATAGTTATTGCCTTTCCTCAAAAAGATATTCACTTACATGCTGATAAGCCAGTGCAAGTTCAGATCACTGACAAAAATTAAACTGTAAGTCTGCGGTAGCACCTCTGCATATATATTTTCAAAACTTCGTCTTTCCTTTTGCTTGAGTGCGCTTACGGCAGCATCGCGTCTTCGCACTTTGTCACCTTTACAGGTGAACACAGCGCGGATACGCGAAGCGCGACGCGATACTCAAGCAAAAGGAAAGACGAAGTTTTGAAAATATATATGCAGAGGTTTTGGATTATCACTTCTGTTATGGGATTTTTTTAATACTAAAGCCTGGGAGTGTATTAAATTGAGAACTATGTGTCCTTTAGCTGGGGAAGGCAGTCAGTACTTATGTGCAGTATTGGTTCAACTTTTTGATTTTCACCAAAAGATATTAAAAAAATATCAATGATTTCATAATTATACCCGATAAGTAGATGAGAAGAGAGAGTTTTGTATTTAGTCTTAAAACTAAACAGCTTTTTAATCTTTATATAAATTTAATAAACCTTTTTAGGAGAAATAAAAATTAAAATTAGTTTGCTATTAATTTTTACTTTTACTTTTTTTGGCTTTAAGGCTCATGCCTTTAAGTACAAAAAAGATGTGGTCCACTTGAGTGTTGGGTACACCATGTTTAACGATGTGCGCTTACGCAGTGGTAACGATGTTCTGTTAACAAACAGCATTGATGTAGAGGCTGGGCTTCGTTTTAGGCGATTATTTAGAACCTTTGTATACGCTTCGGTGGCGGAAGATAGTTTAAGAAAAGAGTATGGTCTTGGGGTGCGTGTAGATTTGCCAGGTATATTTTTAATAAATGCTAAAATTCAAGATTTTATTCGTAAGGGAATGGCAAGGCCTGTAAATACTTCCTTTTACTTAATAGCTAGTAACGCCACATTTACTCGTAGTAATGGGGCGGTTGTGCTTGATGGGTTAGGTACCAAATATGGTTTAAGTATGTCTTGGTATCCTTTGTCTAAACAAAATGCTTATATACGCGGTGACTTTGGTTCTTACACAGTAGGGGGCAACTCCCACTTAAGTTATGGCTTAGCTTTGGGTTATGCGTTTTAAATAAAAAAAAGCCAAAGTTTTCACTTTGGCTTTCATTCATTAATTATTGTAATTTTTTACTCGCAAGAAAACCCTGCATTTTTCAAGTTAGTTGAAATTCTATTAGCAATTTCTTCGCAATAAGTTTTTCCAACAGATGAACGGCCAACTTGCTTAGTCTCACCATTTTTAGTGTAGTTTACAGCGCAACCATTTGCTCCATTTTTATCAACACTGATTCCACGAACATCTTTACCAAGCTTGCACTCAGTTTTCATGATGTTGCCTTCAGTAGGCTTCATAGCATCAGCTACTGCCGCTTCAGCTTTAGTTTTTACTGGCTCAACAGCTTTTACAGCCTGATCAGTTGCTTCTGTTACTTTTTTGTCGCCTGATGAACAAGATACAGCTAACATACCTAATGTTAAAATAATTAAAATTGCCTTCATGTAATCCTCCTTACTGAATTAATCTGGACACTTAATAATACCCGTAAGTAAAATTAAGCATCAAGCTAATTTATTGCAGCAATCGATAGAAGTGGTGAAAAAGACTCAGTTTTTTAATAAGTAAAGGCCTTAGAAGGCCCTTGTTTACTTACTTTCGTTTAAGCCCCAGTTATATTTAATATGTTTAACAGAGATGTTTGAGCTATTGATACTGGCCTTTGTTTCTGGACTAAGATCTAGCCATTTAAGTACAAAAGCTCCAGATCCACCTTCTGTTTTAAAGTCTTCTTTGAACCATTTAAAGATTTCTGAGATTTCTAAACTTAATTTATTGCCATTGATTGTGTACTTATTGTTAATTGGATCATTAATATAAATTTTAGTTTGCTCGTTTAACTGATCATTTAACTTAGCAGCTATGTAAGGCTCAGTCTTTAATGCTGGGCAGCTGATGGAGGCACAGTTAACTGCAAAGTGAATTCTTGGTTCTTTAAACTGTCTTCTTAAAATTTTATGTTCAATTTCATCTAAAGAACGTTTTTTACCAAGTATTGGTATAAACTTCTTTTTCCAAGTTGTGTTAATTGGTCCACCAATATCTCTGATTGAATCTACCGGGTAGTTGTCGGCAACAATTTTAAGTGTGTAAGCATTGTATGCGTTCACCCAGTAAGCAAACTGTTGATCTTTTGTCCAAGCTTTAAACTCTTTCTTGGTTACAACTTCAAGCTCTGTTAAATACTCAACAAGCTCATTGATATTCTTTTTTAAGGCTTTGTAGTCCACCTGTGTTGTGTTGCCCACAGGCTTTACATATTTTTTTAAAACAAGATCAAAAGTTATGTGATTGTGATCGAAAATTGAAATCATTTTTATGTCATTACTTTCAAGAGTTATTTGTTGGTTTGGATTAGCAAGATCAACAATCACTTGGCCCTTTGAATCGGTGATTGTTTTACTCATTGGGTCTTTTACAGGGTCAATGCTGTTGATTTCAGAGTATGCGATACTAGATGTAAATATTAAACAAATTGCAGTTAATAATTTCATTTGGTCTCCTTGAGTGTGTGTACCACTTTTATAAAATTTATTAGATATTGCCATAAATGCCCTAGTAAGTATAGTTTTAGCCTCTGTCATTATCTTAAACTTTGGTTTAGTTTTTCTTACTAGATGGCGAGAGGTCAATAGGTTTAACTTGGCTTAAATCACTTGGTGTCTGAATAAATTTCAAGTATTTTTGTTGGTAAAAAATCCAAGTGCCTTTTTTGCGATCAGTGGGAATAAGCCTAAAAGAATAAATGACAAAATAAGGCCGGGAGATAATAAGCCACTGATTGAATCAAGCTTAGCTAATTGTGTGCCGGCATTCACGTATACAAGTGTGCCAGGAAGCATCCCAATAAGACTGACCAAAATGTAGGTTAGGGTTTTGATCGGTGTAAGTCCCATAACCATATTAATTAAAAAAAATGGAAATGCCGGGATTAGCCTTAAAGTAAATAAGTAGAAGCCACCTTCTTTTTTTACACCTTGATTAATAACTTTTAGTTTTTCTTTAAATTTACTTTGGATAAAATCTTTAAATAAAAAACGAGACATTAAAAAAGCAAGGGTAGCCCCGGTAGTGCTGGCAAAGGAAACTAATAATAACCCTTTAAAAAGGCCAAACAAAGCTCCTCCTAATAATGTTAAGGTGGCGGCACCTGGTAGAGACAAAGAAGTAACAAGAATGTAAATGAGCGCAAACCCACCCATGGCAAACATGGGCTTTTCTGTTGCAAATAATTGGAAGCTTTCTTGTTGCTTTTTTATGGATTCAAGGCTTAGGTGAGAACCTAAGTCAAAATAAAAAAATAAAAATACTAAAGTGGTAATAATACTAAAAGTTAAAGTTTTTTTCATAGCAAAGTTTCCAACTGCTTTATTTAAACTAGTAAAGGCTGAGTTACAAAGAAAGCTCTATATCTGATAAGGGTCTTGCCACACAAGTTTGGATATAACCTTCTTTCACTTCTTGTGGTGTAAGGCCAGAGTCAGAAAACACATCCACCTCGCCAGATATAAGTTTGCACTTACAAGATCCACAAACTCCCACTCGGCAAGCAAAGTTAATGGGTTGGTTTTTTTCTTCAAAAAATTCTAAGATACTCTCTTTGCCATCATAGTCTAAGTTAGTGCCATTGTATTTAATAGTGGCTTTAACGGCAGAAATTTTAGACTTATCAAAGCTGGCTGGAGAGGCAAACTTTTCAGAGTGAATAGAATCTAGACTAACGTTATTTTCAAGAAGTTTTTCAGTAACGGAGTCAGTGAGTATGGGAGGTCCACAAAAAAAGTATTTAGCTTCAGCTAAGTGAGTTATGGATTTTTTTATTAGGTCTGTAGTTATAAACCCTGTTTGACCATTCCACCCTTCTGAGTTTTCAGAAAGTACGGGGATATAGTTAAAATTATTAAAGCGCTTGTTATAGGTGAGAAGTTCATCATGGAAGGCCAAGTCTTTTTTAGTGCGTGCTCCGTAAAATAGATACATGGGGGTGGTGCTAGCTACCTCTGTGGCAGTTTTTATCATTGATAAAAAGGGTGTAATGCCAATGCCGCCGGCCACAAGAACAAGTGGTTTGCTTTCGTACTTTTCCTTTTCGGTAGTAAATAAGCCATTAGGGGAGAATGCGGTGACCGTGTCGCTAATTGCCCTTGAATGAAACCATCCTGAGCCAACACCATCTTTTAAAAGTTTAATGGATACATCAATGGTTTTTAAGTTTAGTGCGCTGGAGGATATAGAGTAGCTTCTTAGTGTTTTTTCATCATCACCAATTTGAAAGCTTAAAAATTGTCCCTCTTTAAATTGCGGAAAGTTGCCGCCGTTGTCTCTTTGTAGTCGGAAGGTTTTAATGTCATGAGTTTCAGTTTTAATATCAACAATTTTTAGTAAGTCAGTACCCAGCCAGGGGAAGAGTTCTGTTTT
The DNA here is from genome assembly GCA_938001965.1 of uncultured Bdellovibrionales bacterium. Classification (GTDB taxonomy): domain Bacteria; phylum Bdellovibrionota; class Bdellovibrionia; order Bdellovibrionales; family UBA1609; genus JAHDIR01. Next base: position 10,883 of record CALLBC010000177.1, read on the forward strand.
GGCATTACTTGTTGTTGAATTTTTGCTGCCAAGCTCTCTAAGGATCATGAGCATGATTACAAAAACTAGTGCCCCAGATGTTAAATAAAGTAGACCTTGTGTTGCCATATCACTCATTGTTAAGCCTGCTTTTGTGGGTTAAGGATTTTTTGAAAACTAAGAGCTTTAACAGGGCAAATATCTACACAGCCACCGCAGCCAATACAGGGCGTATCGTTTAAGTTGAATGAACCATTTATGGGAACTTTATTTTTATGGGCATAACTTGCAACATCAATTCCCATTGGGCAAACCGTTGTACAAACTCCTAAGCCTTTGCATGAGCTGTTGGCTTGCACTTTGAATTTAGATCTTGAAAACTTGCCAAACAACTTCATAAACTGAGCGGCAGGGCAACCAAAGCGGCACCAAGAACGTGTTCCTAGAAACGGATAAGCTCCCACGCCAATTATGGCACCAAACATAAAATCAACTACAAAGTCTTGGAAGTGGCGCATGGCCTCCTTGAGCCCTGGGCTAGAAAAAATCTGCCAGGCATCAAATAATAAAACTAACCCGAAGGCTACAGCAAAACAAAGGAAGGCAAATTGTAGCCATTCCATTTTTTTAGCAAAGTCACCTCGTGGTGTATTGTTTTTTACCCATTTGGCACCAAGTTTTGTAACTCCGACGGCTTCTGCTAAGTTTCCACAGGCGCAAAACCAAGAGCAATAGCGTTTTCCAAAAAACCAAACAGATAAGGGCACTAAAACAAATAAGTAGATAAAGCCTCCAAAGGAGGTAAAACCATTGAACATATAAATATAGGCGTCTTTATTGACTGGAGAATAGGTGTCTCCAAAAAAGGGTTTGCCGTTAGTAAAATAAGGTAAAATAAATGGTACAAAATAAAAAAGTACAAACTGGGAAATTAAAATAGATCGCCATTTCCATTTTTGATAATTACTTAAGGGTTTTGAGGTGTCACTAGAGTAGGCGGACTTATTTTTTAACAATACCTTTATGCATATGTAACAGACAAAAAAAGTATAAACGGTCATGTACCAAAAAGAAGTGCTCTTGCCAAACCAATAAAAGTAATCGGCAACTTGCTCAGCCGGCACAAACCAGGTTGGGTATTTGTAAATGCAATAAAATATGATTACTGCAGGAACAAAAAATGCAATAAAAATTTTTTCAGGATTTGATCTTAGTGATGTCTTACTCATATTTAGCTACCTTTTTAATTATGGTCTCAAATATATAAGAGCTTGGCAATTTAGTTTTTCTAAATGAAAGGTTTAGTCAATACAGTTTGGGCGGCAGAGGGGAGTAAGTGTAGTTTAAAGTGGTCAGTGGATGCTGCAGAGTAAGTCTAAATAATATTATCTAACGGATTGGGATAGAGAATTACTATTGGTTCTATTTTGCTTTACTTTCCTTTTTCAACCCCAAGTTGAGTTAGCTTCAGTGAATCAGCTATTAAGTTTAAGCTTGTAAGAGCGGTAAAAATCTATATATATTAAGTAGTTAGCCTATTTAAATTTTAATAGATTTCTAAAAAGAAACTTGTTATATCTAGGCCAGAGCCTATGGCAGTGGCAGAGTATAGGTAAAGGAAAAGTTATGCTTATTAAAGAGGATAAATTAGTGTCAAAAAAACTTCCAGATGTAACTAGTCAAAGTTCATCAAAAATCAATGAAACCTTATCAAATGTTGGTATGGGTAAAATTGAAATGCCAATTCAAGTGGATTGGTCTGGCCAAGTGCAATCTGTTCCTGCCCACATTAATGCCTTTGTTAGTTTGGACGATGACAAAGCAAAGGGCATTCATATGTCGCGCTTATACATTGTTCTCCGTCAAAGTTTAGAAAGCTCTCCTTTGACGACGGATTTAGTGCATAAAGTATTAAAGCAGTTTGTTGACTCTCAAGAGGGATTAAGTCAATCAGCAACGGTTGAATTTAAATTTAACTATTTAGTAAAAAAGAATGCTTTAAAAAGTTCTGAGTGGGGTTGGAGAGAGTATCCTGTGACAATCAAGGGTATTCTTAACAACGGTAGTTTTGATCTTTACTGCAAATTAGACATTGCCTACTCAAGCACTTGCCCATGTTCTGCGGCTTTGTCTAGGCAGCTAGTGAAAGAGCAATTTTTAAACGATTGGAAGGGCAATGACAAGCTAAGCCTTGATGAAGTTGCTGAGTGGTTAACGAAAGAAACATCAATTGTTGCTACACCTCATGCTCAAAGAAGTTATGCTTACTTAGACTTAAAAATGAACGCAAGCATTAAATTAGATTCTGCGGTTAATGAATTAATTAATGAAACTGAGGCCGCGCTTGGGACCCCTGTTCAGGCCGCAGTAAAAAGACAAGACGAGCAAGAGTTTGCAAGACTTAATGCTTCTAACTTAATGTTTTGTGAAGATGCTGCAAAAAAACTAAAGCAATACTTAAATGGCAATAAAAGCGTAGTTGATTTTAAACTAATGGTCGAACATCAAGAAAGCTTACACCCTCATAACGCCGTAGCAATGGCTGTAAAAGGTATAGCTGGAGGCTTCAAAAGCTAAGGCGTATTTACTTCACACTATATTT
>CALLBC010000178.1 GCA_938001965.1 uncultured Bdellovibrionales bacterium
GGCGGTAATAGCTTTCTTTTTTAATTTTATCATAGTCTTTTTGTAACAAAAATTTATTGTTGCCATTATTAATTAAAGCAATAGCTGATGATCTAATAGTTTTTTCTTGAATGCCTTTGTAAAATTGCTTAAGTCTGCCAGACCTGCTTGGGTCTACTGTGCCAAGTCTGCAAGCTATTTCAATGGCAAAATCAATATGCATTTCAGGTTTTGCTGTAATGATGTTATTATCACAAATTAAATCATCATTGGTTAGATTAACTTCCTTAAAATACTCTTTTAAAAAGTGAAGTTGCTCTTTTTGGTATCCATGAGTAATGCTCTTGCCTTTTAAAATGCCAGCTTTTGCTAGTAGAAATGGGCCAGCGCAAATAGCTCCAATGAGAATATTTTTATTATGAGCAGCCGTTAAGGCCTTATCAATGTCAGTGTTGTCTTTTATAGACCCTGGGTCACCGCCCGGAACCAGTATAGCTTTGCAGTTATCTAAGTTTATAGATTTAAAGTCTATATCTGGAGTAATAGTTAAGCCGTTACTAGATTTAAAATGATCTTTATTTGGGTGAGCTATGATAATATTATACTGTTTACTTAATAACTCAGTAGCTAAGGCAACTTCAAAAAATATACACCCGGGATATGTGATAACTAAGATATTTTCTTTATTTGTTATAGTCATGAATTAAGACCTTCTTTGCCAGTTGATTCGTAACATAGTTGCTTAAAAGGGTGTGAGCACCTATTTAAGGTATATAGCCATAAATAGGTGTCCTTATTTTTTTGGTTAGATTCGATACAAACCTAATAAGTATTAAAAGAAATAATATTTTTTCTTCTAGGTTTTCTGTTCCAGTTCCCTTCTGTTGCTAGAGGTCCCATTGATATCAGTACAGAAACAACAAAGTGTTCAGGAACTTTTAAAATTTTCTCTACTTCAGAAGAATCAAAGCCAATCATCGGCCCGGAACCATAGCCTTTTTCTTGTCCAGCTAGCATTAATGACATTGCTAAGTATGAAGAACTTCTTAAAGCTTCGTCTCGACATAGTTGTGGTTGATCATCATAAAATTTAGCAGCATTAGTTTCAAACCAATCCTTAATTTCGTTGTTAACTACTCCAGCTGAGGTGGCAAGCTCCATAGATTCAGACAATTTGTTAACTACCTTAGTGCTTCCTAAAACTGCAAATAAAACAGCAGAATCAGTTACTTTGGCTTGATCCCAGGCAGCAGCCCTAATTTTCTTGCGCACTTCTGGGTCTGTGATGGCAATTACATGCCAGTTTTGGGTGTTAAAGCTTGATGGTGCTTCAGAAGCTAACTCTACCAGTTCTGTTATTTGTTCTGTGCTTAATTGAGCTTTAGTATCAAATGCATTAGCAGATACTCTAGTTTTTAGTGCCTCAGAAACATTCATTTTGATCTCCTTTTTTATCAATTGCTATTAATAAATCTTATACTAAATTTTTGTGATTAAAGGTAAAGAAAAGTACCAGACTTTGTTTCTTAGCCCATAGCGATAAGAAACATGGTCTGACACTTTTTTGGTTAAAAAGCTTTTTCTAATATTTTTTTAGAAACTTCAATTGTTAAATCGTTGCTTTCTGATAATTTTGTCATTCCATTAGCCTTCAAGGCATTAAGTACTTTAGAAATGTCTTCACGTTTTATACCATAAGCACTTAATTGGGTTTTCAAACCTAAGTCTTCAAAAAAATTTCTAGTATTTTGAATAGCTAGGTTAATAGCTTTATCGTCATCCATTTGAATATCCCAAACTCTTCTAGCATATTGTAGGAGCTTAACCCTTTTTTTATCCTTTCTAACCTCCCATAGAGAGGGGAGTACAATAGCTAAAGATTGCGCATGATCGATTCCAAATAAGGCTGTTAGTTCATGACCAATCATATGAGTAGACCAGTCTTGTGGTACACCAGCGCCAATAAGTCCATTGAGAGCATTTGTTGCACACCACATTAAGCTGGAGCGAGCCTCGTAGTTATTGGGTTGCTCAATTGTTTTTTTTCCTATTTCGATTAAGGTTTTTAATAATCCCTCAGCCGTCCTGTCCTGAAAGGGTGAGTTCACAGGGTAGGTCACATATTGTTCAATTACATGAACAAAAGCATCAACAACGCCATTGGCGACTTGCTTTTTAGGAAGACTGAAACTTAAAGTTGGGTCGAGAATTGAAAACTTAGGGTAGGAAGCTTTATGAGTAAAAGAATATTTGGCATTATTAAAACTGATCACACCATAAGGGTTCATTTCAGAACCAGTAGCTGGCAGCGTAGCTATAGTTCCAATGGGGTGAACCTTATTAAACTGAACTTTACGAGCAAAGCCTGGCTTCAACAAATCACTTGCTTCACCCTCATAGTTAGCAGCTAAGGCAACAAACTTTGTACCATCCATGACAGACCCGCCCCCAATGGCGAGTAAAAAGTCTATATTTTTAGTTTTTACAACTTCAACAGCCTTTATGAGAGTTTTATAGCTTGGGTTTGGTTCAATACCTGAGAATTCAATTGTAGTCCTTGAGCCAAGTGCTGCTTTAACAATAGCTATAGTTCCGTGTTTTTTTGCACTTCTACCACCATATAATATAAGAACTTTTACTCCAGGTTCAATAAGTAGGTCTAGTTCAGCTATGCGGTTTTTGCCAAATAAAATATGTGTTGGGTTGTGATAGTCAAAATTGAGCAATTTAATTCCTATTTTTTATAAATGTTAATTTTGATAAAAAGGTAGTACCTAGCCTGTGTTGAAAGTTAAGTTATTCATAACATACTCATAAGCGTCTTGGCCATCTTTGAGCTCAATATTTGGTCTTATCCCAGTAAATTCATTAAAACGCCCATCTTTGTATTTATAAGCCTTTTTTGGCTTTTCTAGACTGATGCCTAAGTGGCAAATTATCTTTTTTTTTGCTACTATAAACTAAACTAGCTTGAAGAGAGGGCAAAGAAATGTTTTATAATTTATGTCTTTTATTTTTAATAGGTTCATTCATAATTTCTTGTGCAACTACAGAAAAAAATATCCTTAAAAGAAGTACTGCATCGTCTACAAACGCTCTAGAATATTCTCTAGAATCTGGAAAGCAATATGTTGTATCTGCTTTTTATGATCCAACTGTAGAAGAAGATTTCAGGGGCAACGATGGTAGCCCAGGCTCGAAAGTCTATCAATCTAGCTTGGATGCTTGTATGTTTTTTCTGAAAAAAGAGACTGGTAATAAACACATAAAAGAGTTGCTTAGATTGCACTCTTTATCAAGTTACTCTGAGGGTTGTAATGTACAAGCTAACTTTTTTTGTGAAGAAAAAGGATATGAAGGGTCTGTTTTTGAAGCTCTGAAATTTAAAATTACAGATAATATGGGTTCATCTTATTATTCTACACCAACTGATAGAACAAAAATCAATAGAGATGTTCTCTCGAATGAATTCGAAAATGATTCTCAAAGAGAAAGCAATCCTGTGTACAAAAAGATTTTATGTTTTAAAGAATTCAAGTAAATAAAATAAATTAAATTAGAATTAGAGAATTAGTACCAGTATATTTCTTGCATCCAAATTCCTTTGTCCAGACTTTTGTGTTGCATAAATGAATTTAAACCGACCTATATGAAGTTATAGTTTAAAAAGACGCCAGGCCATGTTTCTTA
>CALLBC010000179.1 GCA_938001965.1 uncultured Bdellovibrionales bacterium
GGCCCCGCTAAAGGTAGCTTTATGGATGTAAGCCTTAACCAGTGGAACACTGATTATCAGTCCCTATGGTTAAGCGTAGTTGAATCCCTTCATGCTAGCCTTCCATCAATGAAAAAAAATAACTATGGAAGAGTTTTACTAATTACATCCATCGCAGCAAAAGAACCGCTGGCTGGACTTACCACATCTAATGGCTTACGCGCCGGACTGACTGGGCTGGTAAAGTCTGTTGCCACTGAGTATGCCCCTTTTGGTGTCACCTTTAACTTATTACTGCCTGGCTACACAGCTACTGATCGCTTGAAAAACCTTAACCTAAGTGATGAGAAAGTAAAGTCTATGGTGCCTTGTGGTCGCCTTGGCCAACCTTCTGAACTAGCCGACCTAGCAACCTTTTTGGCTTCTGAAAAAGGAAGTTATATAACTGGGCAAAGTATTGCCGTTGATGGCGGTGTTCTTAAAGGACATTAAGAAGTTTTTAATCTTATAAATAAAATTGTGCGGAGACTTAAGCTCCGCACGAAATAATTAATTATAGCGAATAACCAAGAGAGAAAATTACATTCCTATCAACACTTTGACCTGGCACATAATCACGATCAACAGCGTCTGTATAATGTACACCCACCTCAAAATCATTCATGGCTTTTGTTAAGCTAGCCATATAGTGAAAATAGCTATCACCAGTTTTATCCTCTTCATCAAAGTGGTTATAACCTAACACAACGCCAAAATTTAAGTTTTTAGCAATAAACTCTGGACCATTATCAGACCTAATATACTTCGGTATCCCACGAGTCTCAAATAAATCAGCTAGAGTTTCTAAAACATCAAGTGATTTTAATTTACGCTCAACTCTAATTGCTAAACTCCCTCTAGTAAATTCATCTAAAACTGTAAGTATTTTTATTACTCTCCCATCATGTGTATAATCATGTACAAAATCATAGCTCCAAACATGATTTTGATACTCGGGTTTCTTCCTAATACATGAGCCATCGTTAAACCATAGGCGACTTCTTTTTGGCTGCTTTGCAGGGACTTTCAGCCCTTCTAGCTTCCAAATTCTATAAAGTCGAACTTCATAATTAAATCACCATACTTTAGTTCTGCGGGATTTTTCTTCGGTGACGTTATTTTCGGATCAATGCGGCTTTGATCGATTATGTCCTGAATCAACTAAAGATTTTATTTAAAACTTCCGATACGTGGAGCATGAAAAAAATTTATTTATTTGTACTAATAATGATCTCTATTTCTATAACAGCTTGTTTAGAAGATAAAGAAGTTACTTTCTTAGAAAGATTACCTGCAGTTAACGATGGTGACTCCAGTCTCCCCTCTTCAGCTTCATGTAGTGGTCATACAGCGAGTTCGTATAACGACGTTGGGTCGGGAACTTTAGTGGCTCCTTATATACTATGTAACGAGACTCAACTATTAGATTTTGCAACGAATGGTTGTGGTAACCTCGGTAGCACAGCTTGCACGCAACATTTTAAGCTTGGTAACAATATAAGCCTTGTGGGCAATTGGACACCCATTGGGTTGATGAATACTGTTGCAGGCACCTTCAATAATGGTGAAGTTTTTGAAGGAACATTTGATGGCGATTTTTATTACATAGAAAATCTTACTATTCCTGCATCTGCTAATCGCTTTCAAGGCATGTTTCATGCCTTAAATACAACTGCAGTAGTCAGTAACCTCGAGCTTCGTAGCGTAAATATTTCTGGCGGTGGATATGTTGCTAGTTTGGCTGCCTACAGTTCAGGTACAATTGATAATGTTAAAGTATCAGGTACAGTCACTAGTACTCAAGAGGTTTTAGGTGGCCTAGCTGGCTTTAATGCAGCTATAATTCGGAACTCTTCTTTTACTGGCACAGTGACTAACACAGGCACCAGTTCAGGAGTTAATGTACTTACAGGTGGGTTTGTTGGATATACTAACGATAGCGCTGACCACAGAAATAATTTCACTAATGCAGTTGTATCTAGTACGCATACTAACGCAAGCAATATCGGTGGTTTTGTAGGTTATGCTTTACAAAGTTCTTTTAGAAACTCATATGCGGAAGGGTCTGTTACAGCCTCATCTGGAGCTTCTTCAAATGCTGCTGGATTTGGTGGAACAATAATTGGTGACAACAATGATGCAATAGGCACTGAACATGATGACACACTAGAAGATTGCTACAGTGCAAGTGCTGTGACGGCTGGTGGTACTGCTGTAGGGCTAATAAGTACTTCTCATCAAGCTTTAAACATGAATAATAATCACTTTTCAGGAACACTCACTGCACCTACAGTTTATGGTATATTTAACCACTCACCTTTGCTAAATAACCATTCAAATAATTTTTGGAATTCTACCACTAGTGGCACTACAAACTTTGGTCCGAATACCTTTGGAGATGATCCAACGGGTAAATTTACACATTTGACCTCTGCACAAATGTTAGTCCAAGGTAGTTTTACTGGCTGGAACTTTTCTAGTGTTTGGACGATGGGCACTAGCTACCCTGAAAATACAAGTATAGGACCTAATTTTTAATTGAATAATTGGAGCTGTAATACTGCTAAGAAAAAAATGTATAAATAAATATTGTTACTTTTTACATATGATGTATAATTCATTTAATGAATTTATTTAAAACAACTCTAATTATCTTTACTTTATTATTAACAACCTCTTTACCTGATATTACCTTAGCTGAAGAGGCTGCAAGTGAACCTCTTGTAGTCCCCAAAAAAAATAATAAATCTAATTTATCTTTTTTTCACAGGACTTATCTACCGCAAATTGGGCTTTTTGTTTCACAAGCTAAATTAAGTAATAATAAAGCTGAACTAAAGTATGGTTTAGGTTTTAACTTTGGCTTAAATACTGAATTTAAAAAAAATAAATTTAACCTAGTTAGTGGTTTTAATATACTTAACCCTCGATCAAGTAAAAAAATATCATCACTTTATTTAGGTTTTAATATAGGAATTAAAAAGTATTTTCCCTTGCTGAAAGGTTACTTTTTTACATCTGCTATCATAAACCCCGTTGTTACTTTATCCTCTAGCCCAGAAAATGATTTTTCAAAATATAATATTTTTAGTAATATCGCATTAGGATACCAATTTAATGCTTTTTATAAGCTTTACTCATCATTGAGTTATTCATACGGATGGATTGATATAGACTCCTCAGAAAACTTTAAAATTAAGTGGAATGGTTTCTTAATAAATTTTGGTGTACCCATCTCTTTATAAATCGCAAGTTAATGAAAAACAGGTTTTATAGCTACCTCTTTTTTTTATTACCAAACTGTGGTAAATTCTTAAAAAGAATAAACTAATAAGAGCAGACTGGAGTAGCCTTTTTGTTTGCCTATATTTTGGGATATACATGTCATTCCTAATTTATAATAATGGATTTCTCGAGTCCTCATATATTTATCTAATTAATTTATTTTTTTTCTAATAAGTTAAATCGACGACGTGAGGCCGATGGTCTATTAAAATTGCAATTTAGCCCTCGACTTGGGTTGGACTAAATTGTGGGGTTATGTCAGTGTCAAATTACAGAAGCTCTTAATCCGATTTCACAATTTTGCTTGAATTTGTCAAACCGAGTTATGTAATATTTACCTATTAGGACTTGAATTAAAAAAATGGAGTTTTTGTGAATCGCCTTATTATAATTATCATTCTCTTTTTACTAACAACATTATCTTTTGCTGCTGATTATGATGAAGTTGACTTAAACACAAGCCCCCATGAGCAAACTCAGTTTTTAAACTACCCAAGTGTAAAGGCTGAATTTAATAAAATATTGGCTCTCGGAGAAAATGAGCCTATATTTAGATTTAAATACTTTGTATCTTACAGAAACATACTCCCTCCAGGGCTCCTTGCAGGGCAGTACATTGCCAATGAGCATATCGCCATTTTTAAATCAAAATTAGACAGCACTATTTGCTCTGTAAGGGTTAATGTTGTCTGGCGCAATAATAATGGTAAAAATGTATTAGACGAGGACTACTCAGAACCCGCTCAATTTTATAGCTGCTACAAACTTTAATTAATATTCAATACTTTTTTAATTTTCTCTAGATCTGACTTAATTCTTTTATTTTCCAGCTCCATTTTTTTAAGCTTTGACTCTAATTGATTATTTTTATGCGTTAACTCTTTATTTTTCTCAAT
>CALLBC010000180.1 GCA_938001965.1 uncultured Bdellovibrionales bacterium
TAGAGAGTACTTTTTGAGAGTCCTGTTTTTTTTGTGATTTCCCTATAATCATATTTATCTAAGAGAATAGCAATGCATCCCTTGAATGTGTCATAATCTGCTTCAAACAAGGCTTCAGTAATAGCTTCTTTTAAACCAGAAATGGAAACGTCAACCCCGACTTCATAAGGCTTAGCTTGAGGTCTCTCTTTCGAGGAGTTTGCGGGCTTTTTGGATATCTTTTTTTTGGGCATTTTTAAATCCTCCTAAAAGGACCAGCGTTAGCTCATCTTTCAAAATTAATGAATAATAAACTCTGCGGCCATTTTTCCATCTAAATTCAAGCAACTTTTCGCCAAGAGATTTATGATCTCCAAAATAGTCATGAAGCTCTACATTTTTGAGTCTAGCGTCTATTTGCGCCTTAGACTTCTCAGTCTAGCGTTCAAACCACTTGATAAACTCAGGGGTGCGCTCAACTCTCATTTAACAATATTCCCATAAATGGGAATGTTCGTCAAGATAAATACTATGTGGAGAAGCGAAAGAACGTGATTAGGACCAAATTTTCATCTGTTTTAGATATGTCCCATTCTTATCATATAATTTAGGGTCTAGTGGTTAGGTTTATAGTGACTCACTTTGAAGGTTGTTAGATTAGGTTTTATATTTTATAAAATTGGTTAATATAACAAATTAAATTTATGCTGCCCTAAGTTAAGTTGTTCTTACATCGAGTTAGCTTTATCTTTTAAGGCTTGTATAGGGTCTTTTTCTTTTTCTAGAGTTTTTAGGTAATTGATTGTGTTTGTAAAACTGTTACCTAACTTTTTGTGTACAGTTTCAAAATCTGAAAGGTCAGAGAGATAAGTTTGATAAGGTAATAAGTTTGCATTATTGAGTTCTTTTTTTGAAAAGTAATTATATTTTTTTGTTTTCAGTTTGGGTTTTAAAATAGTATCAAAGTTATCGGTGATTAATTTTAGTCGATTGCTTTTTAACTCGTCAGTGATATTGCTTGTTTCCTTGTACCATTTTTTTAAGTGGCTTAATTCATCGGATATAAATTTTGAGAATAACTGATCGTCAGTCTGCTCTTGTCGAACTAATTGAATTGTTTTTGAATCACTTCCTTCATACTTTTTGTAGTACATTTCGGTCCCTACATTAGCTAAAAAAGTAGCTAACCTTTCATTGAAGCTTGCATGATTTTTTATAAATAAGGTGGAGTGAATAGTTTCATGAATTATTAAATTTACTAAATCGTGATTTTCATAGTTCATCATGCTTGATAATATTGGGTCGTTAAACCAGCCTAGACTACTAAATGCAGTTACCCCACGCACATAGGTGTCATAGTTATCATTTTTAAACTTTTCTTGCTCATCAAGGGCATCTTGCTTATCAAAAAAACCAAGGTAAGGAAAGGTGCCAACAATTGGAAAAGACCAATGATAAGATTTTAACTCATACTTTGGAGCCACTCTTAATAAATAGGAAACATAACGGTCATCGAGCTGAACATAACTACTATAGTTTTTAGTTTTTTTTAATTTTAAATCATTAAAGCAAAAATCTCTTACTTTCCTAACTAGTAAGAGTTTGTCTCTAGTTTTAGTAGATAATTCTTTGTCTTTTAAAACAGTATCAATTTGTTCACGGCTAGTTAGTATTTTCATTTGAGAAATGCCAGACTTGGCAAGATAGGTAAGCATACAAGAGGAGTTAACTAAGCAAAGAGTTGATATAAGTAAGATCTTAAATAGACAATGCGTATACTTCATAATTTAAAAATAACAGGAAAGTCCAAAGCGGAAGGTGTAATCTAAAGAGTCTTCACTTCCTCCTAATGGACTGGCCCATAAATCGCCACCAAGTTTAATAAAAAATCGCTCACTTGTTTTTATTTTGATTCCAGCTCCTGCACTCGGTACGATCCCTGTCACTGGCTCTAGTTGGCTTGAGCCCACGTCAACAACACGAGTAATTTTTTTATCCATATAGCCTAAGCCAAGCTTTAAATAGGGCTGTATAGGTGCTTTGCGATCACCGAAGGTAGTTACAAAGTTGCCACTAAAAAGTTTAAAGTCAGATTCAATTACTACTTTTGAGTCAGTAGGGGTTGGAAGGCTTTGTAGGGTTGACGACCCTTGTGTGTAACTAAACTCAACAGCAGTACGCTCCCATAAATAGATTGCAAATGACCCTGTCATGGAAAATGTTTTTTGGAAATTGTCTTCGTTGAGTTTTGAGTTTCTAAGGTTACCAGTTAAACTCACCTCTTTTACAGTTTCTGAAAAAGTATTCAATGAGAAGAATAAAATTATAAAAAACGCTGCAATTTTCACTCTTTATATTTTAAAAATTAAAATTAAGAAATTCAATCAAAGCGGTTAAAGTCTAGTTAAATAGCTCGTCTAGGTACTGGCTAGTTGCCCCTAGCAAAAAGTCTGTTATCAAAAACAATGCGGAATCCAAATGGTATGTAAATAAGGCCATCATCTTCAACCATTCCTTTTGGCGGGTTAACAAAGGGGGCCGCTCGTTTAAAGGCATCAATGGCCGCAAAATCAATCATTCGGTTAGAGGAGGAGTCCACAACAATATGCCCTTGGTATTCACCTTTAGCATTCAGCATTACTTCAAGTTTAGTAAAATAAACTTTCTTTTTTAAACTACCCACATTTTGACTGCGAATAATCTTAAGAACTTCTTCAAGGTTGTTGGACCACCTTGGGTAGATTTTGTCATTTAAGCGCATGTAAAAGGTGTAATAGGTTAAGTTTCCTTGGTCCGTATCAAAGGCATTGATTTCAGCCACCTCAACGTTTGGGATATGCTTAGAGATGGCCGACTGGCTGTTTTTAGTAAGGTTCATACCAGTTTTAATGTCCTGCATGGATTCGCCACGCCCATAAAAAGCAGAAAGTGGTGATCGGTCGGTGGGTTTTTTAGCAAGTAGACCTTTGCGTTGCGATTTTAATTTTTCAATAGGAGTAATAGCTTTATTGCGAACTCTGTTTTTTGTTAAGCCGTAGTTAGCAGCTACTGTTTGTTTTTTTACTCGACGGGTTTTTCTTGATTTGAACAAGGCCTCTTTTTTTGTGTTTTCAAGCTCCTGATCTAAATTCAAGTCTCGGATGTATTCTCTGGTCTCTTGGTAGGGTTTAACCTCATCTTTTTTAGGGGGTAAAATCTCAAACTCAATAGTTTCATTCTGAGCAGTTTTCTCTAGGTCTACAGGAATTCTCTCAATTACACGGTATGTAGTCGCGTGAATTAAAAAACTTAGTATTATTGATAAGATACACAGGATTTGTGCGTTATTGGAACCCTTCATCGTCTCTATTATATCAATAGAAATGACTAAAGTTGAGACAAAATCTGCCGATAAGTTATTAAATGTAAAAAATGTTTATTGGGCCATGGGGATGGGGGAAATAATTATGTATAAAAACAACGTAATTGACTTTGTAGCACGTCGTGAGCAGAAAAAAACAGATGAAACAATAGAGAGTAAAAAGCAGTCAAAAAAAGCTGATTTAGTTGATATTACTGAAAAGCGTGCAGCCATCATAAATGAAGAGCGACGTGAAGTTAAGCGTACAATCCTAACAGAGTTTATTAGTGCCCATGTTGTAATTCCCAATAGGGGCCTGCAAAAAGTGGCTATTCATGATATTTCAGATAACGGTATAGCCTTTGAGTTTGATGCTGAAGAAGGTGCTTTTGGTAAGCATGAAGAGCTTGCGATGCGTGTATATTTAAATCCACAAACTTATTTTCCATTTTTTGTAAAAGTAAAAAGCTGTCGTCTTCTTGAAGATGAAGGTGTCTACAGAGTAGGCTCGCAGTTTAATAAAGAAAGTTTCAACTCAGAAGCTTTAGGTCATTTTGTTAAATTCATTGAAACCGTAAGTGCTAACTTAAAAAGCGATACCGGTGATATTATGGTGTCGAAGATAAAATAACACCAAGTCCCATTAGCCACTGTGATAGCTGCAATAGTCTTTTTTTAATATACATTCTTCTCACTTTAAGGTGTGATATATGTTCGGGATTTAATTATCTCGAATGGTCATTATCTCAGGGAGCGAGTTAATATGAGTGAACAGTCCGCATCGTCTCGTAAGTTTGTTATCGATACTAATGTTATTTTATTTGATGCAAGAGCAATTACAAAATTTAGAAATTCTGAAGTTTATATTCCATTTTCGGTCATAGAAGAAATTGATCGCTTTAAGCGTGACTCTGGTGAAAATGGACGTAATGCAAGGCAATTTAGTCGCTTTGTTGACGTATTAAGATCAAAAGGGAGTTTATCTAAAGGTGTATTACTAGAGGCTGGCGATAGCACAGTCTTTATAATCACAGATCAAGACATACCTGACTTACCAGCTGAGCTTGATCAAGCAAAGGCAGATAACAGAATTTTAGGAACAGCATTAAAGCTTTTACAAGCTAACCCAAATGACAATGTAACTCTTGTCACCAAAGATATTAACCTGAGAATTAAAGCTGATATTTTTGGTGTTGTGGCAGAGGATTACGAACCAGATAAAGATGAAAATAACTCCGAGATGTACTCAGGGCTTAAAGAGGTTCAGGTTGAGCCAGCCATGATTGATTCATTTTATAAAGATCGCGCCTTGGCCGTGAATGATGATATGGGTAAGTTTTACGCCAACCAATATATTATCATGAAGGATGTTTCTAATCCTAACCATAGTGCTATAGGAAGGTATTTTGCTCCTGATTCTTGTATTGTTCCACTGCTTAGCCCTACTGATAGTATTTGGGGAATTCACCCAAGGAATGTTGAGCAAAGCTTTGCAATAGATTGTTTGTTAAACGATGACATTATGTTTGTGTCATTAGTGGGGATGGCAGGTACGGGTAAAACATTATTAGCCCTAGCTGCTGGATTATCAAAAGCAATAGACGAAGGAATGTTTCAGCGTTTACTTGTAAGTCGTCCAATTTTTCCAATGGGTAAAGACATAGGTTACTTACCTGGGGATGTTGAAACAAAACTAAACCCATGGATGCAGCCAATTTTTGATAACGTTGAATTTTTAATGGGATCAGATAAAAAAGCAGCGGGACGAGCTCAAGAGTTAGTGAATCAAGGTATGATAAATATTGAACCTCTTACTTATATTCGTGGTCGAAGTATCCCTAACCAATATTTAATTGTGGATGAGGCACAAAACTTAACTCCACATGAAATTAAAACTATAGTAACTCGTGCTGGGCAAGGAACTAAAGTTGTTCTTACTGGTGATACTCAACAGATCGATAACCCATATATAGATTCAGCAAATAGTGGTTTAACTTACTCCGTAGAAAAGTTTAAAGGTCAGCAAATTGCTGCCCATGTAACTTTAACTAAAGGGGAAAGGTCAGAGCTTGCAGAGTTAGCAGCAACTATACTTTAAGGAACTTCAATGAACAGCGCGCCGTCCGATAGGGACGGATGCACTATTAATTGAAAACTTTTGTATATCGCTCTAACATTCAATTCGCTCACTACATTAATCTACTAAATAATTCCTTAACTTTGAAAACGTGCATATTTTATAAAGCGCGCAGCTCTCGCCAAAGGCGAGCTGTTTGAGCACTTTGTGAAATATGCACGTTTTCAAAGTTAAGGATTTATTTAGTAGAATTGGAATTACGAGCTAAAGTATTGAGTTGGCCGCAGGCGGCTAATACGTCATCACCCTTGGTTGTTCTGATTAAGGTTGGAATTTTATATTGGTCTAAGATTAATTTAAAATTATTAACAGTCTTGTTTGTTGGTCTTTTGTATTTAGCTCCAGGAAATGGATTAAAAGGAATTAAATTAATATAGGCTCGCTTTCCTTGTAAGAGTTCGCCAACACGATGTGCATCTTTTGCTAAGTCATTAAAATTATCAATTAATAAATACTCATAAGTAATAAACTGTTTTTTTTGCAGTTTTATTTTATCAATATAATTTAAAACTTCTGTAAGTGGGTATTTATTATTTATGGGTATGAGTTCATTTCTTTTTTCTGTAAAAGGGGAGTGAAGAGAAAGGGCTAAGTTAACACCTGGCATTTCATCAATCCATTTTTTAATACCAGGTAAATACCCTGATGTGGATACAGTTATTTTTTGCGAGCCAATAGAAAAGCCATAAGTGGATAAAAATATTTCACAGGCTTGTTTTATAGGTTTAAAATTATGTAGTGGTTCACCCTGACCCATAAATACAATATTTGGCACTCTTTCTTCGCCTGGGCGGTTTTTATGTAGCCAATTCCAAGCAATAATATATTGTCCAATGATTTCATCACAGGTTAAATTTCTTTTAAAGCCTTGAGTTCCAGTATAACAAAAACTGCAATTCATAGCACATCCCACTTGTGAGGATAGGCATATTGAGTACTTATTGTAGAAGGGAATTAAAACAGTTTCAATAGTGCAGCTGTCATTCAATGCAAGTTCAAACTTAACTGTTTTGTCAGAAGATTCATGCACAGTTTTTATTTTAGGAAGATCAAAGTTAAAATTACTTGAAATAAACTCTTGAGCCGAAACACTAATGCCATCAATAGTTTTAGTTAACTTTTTCTTTTTTAAATGCCAATTATGAAGCTTATTGGCTACTTGCACATTGATATTATTTTTTTCAAAGATTTGTTTTAAATGACTAATGTCAGTTGCATAAAATGAAATGCTCATTTTGTTAACATATAGTTCATACATATTTTTTACAAACAGATATGGATATACTTATATAGTTAGACTAAATTAGTGTGTGTTGACGTTTTATCTAGTTATTTAAGGGCCTATCTAACTTAACCCCTATTATGGCTACACGCGTCGTGAGTTCAGTTGTGTTTAATTTAATTTAAGTATCACTGACGCAGTTCATTTAATTTTAAACAGCTTGTTGATTAAAAAATGATCTCTTATGATCAGGTTAATTAAAAACTTAAGCAAGGAGACAGTTTATGAAAGCTATATTAGCAATAATATTTTTTGGAAGTTTAATTTTTAACCCAGCTTTTGCTGAAAAATCAGAGGTTGTTGTATCAGCAATTGATTATAGTTGTGCTGAAATGCAAGAAATTGTTGAAATTCATGATGTTGTATATGTAGAAGGCTTAGGTTCAAGAAACGTATATGCTAATGCATACGATGCTTGTGCTGGTGATATGCCAGGCCAAGATGCCTATTGGTTTCAAACATACTGGGAAACTAATGATAGTTCAGCTTGTCGTGTAGGTTTTGGTTGCAGAGCTTACAGAACTCATGGTGGCGACCTTCCAGATGGTGACATCCCAGATACTAAAAAAAGTAACTAATTTAAAAAAAATAATAAAAAGTCCATTATATTTGATCTGTCCCCATTTTTGGGACAAGTTAAAAAAAAGCCTGGCTAACTAATAAGATGCCTTCGATATTCATTCGGAGGCATTTTTTTTTATATAAACTAGTGCCTGTTGATAGCTCATTTAGCCATTTAAGTGTTTATTTAGGCCTAGGCTTCTTTTTGTGCTCGAATAAAAAAATAAGGACAGGGGTAGTTACCTGTATAACCAGTTTTTTGCTCCATGCTTGAAACTTCTAGCCCATTCACTTTTAGCATATCCAGCACTTCTTTCTTTGAATAAGCAAAATGTAATAATTCACCACTATGTGTTTGTCTTGGGGCAAATTTGTTTCCCTCTTCAAAAACTTGAAAGGATAGGTAGGCATAGCCACCCACCTTAAGTACCCTTGAAATTTCATTTAAACATTGTTTAATTTTACTCACAAACTCTAAGCAGCCTAAGGTGATCACACGGTCAAAAGCTTTATTCTCAGCAAAAGCTAATTTGTCATCTAAGCTTTGGTGGTAAAGGTTGTCATAAATAAAGAGTTTAGTCGCTTCAAAGATCATCTCTGGTGAAATATCTAGCCCAGTGAATTTTAAATTTTTATTTTTAGTTAAAAGGTTTTGGGCATTGATGCCATTGCCACACCCCAGGTCTAAAACATGAAGTTCGTCATTATTATAATCAAAATTACTAAGTAACCAACCTGGTCCTGCGTAGTCACTAGATTTTACATCTTCAGTGTATGTACTTGCCATTTGATCAAATAAAATAGCGCTTTCAATTTGTTGTTTTTGCATTGTATTTTTAATCATAGTAGCTCCTGAAGTAATCACCCAAATTAAACCACACTAAGAGTATCAAATCTATTTAAATACAAGAGGCTGAAGTGGGTATTACTTTGGTCAAGTAACAGGGGGCTGAAGGTCTGTATTATTCAGTAAAACCTTAAGAAATAGAGCAACTAGACCGAATCATAATAAGACACATTACTATATTTTAAACATTAAAAGGTAAGCAATAGATGTATATTCAAGGTGATCTACAAAAAGTTTTCGACGCATTATTTAGTATGGGTGTTATAGATCCGGTTTTAGATGCTGATTGGGTAGTGGAACAAAAACAAATGGTTAAACACCATGATGAGCTTGAAAAAGCTGTGGCCACAGCCAATGAATATAACGGTGATGTTGATGGATTAATTAAAGAGTTAGAAAAATATGATGATAAAATTTTAGGATTTTTAGCAATGGAGGTTGCCCGTGAATTTTCAAATTTTCATGGACGTAAAGAGGTTCACTAAAGCTTTAGTAGTACTAAGTTTGTTAGCTTGGTCTTACTCTAGCTCTGCTGATTGGAAGATCGATTTAAGTCGTAGGGCTAAACATATTGGTGTGCAAAAGTATGTAGAGGTTATCCCTAAAGAGGAAAAGAAAGAGGTGTTTAAGTATTACTACTCAAACAAGCACCCAATTCAAGATTTGGTAATTATGAATACTAAAAAAGGTTTTGTTCCGGAGTCTGTGAGTTTAAAATCGGGTGTTCAATACAGAGTGCATTTAATTAACGTGGATAAGGATGTGAAAAACTCAAGCTTTGTTATGCCTGGGTTTTCACAATATCACTCAATGTACTATGGAAACTCTAAATCGTTTATAATTCACCCTAAAAAAGAGGGTGTATTTAAATTTGAATCTCCTGAGACACAAAAAATTGGAAAGATTATTGTTCATGGGCAAAAAAGTCAGTTTAGAGCCAATGAAAAATCAAATCATATTGACCTTAATAGAGGGCTTGCCTCTGATGGAAGTAACTAAACATTGAGTGTATTTGAAGATTCTCTAAAAAGTTTTTTATCTCCTGTGGCCTCTTTACTAGAGGATGAGTCTATTACAGAGATAATGATTAATGGCCCACAAGATATTTGGGTGGAGTCTAAAGGTAAGGTTCAAAAAGTTAATATTCAGTTTCCAGATGAAGATTCATTAAGGGCGGCGGTAAATAATATTGCTCAAAGTGTTGGGCGTAGAGTTTCTGATGAAGAGCCTCGTTTAGATGCTAGATTACCAAATGGATATAGAATTCATGCAGTGATACCTCCTTGCGCACGTAATGGAACAACTGTTGCCATTCGTAAGTTCTCAAAAGTTCAAATGACATTTAAAGATTTAGTTCGTTTTGGATCAATAACTCCTGATGCCGCTCAATTTTTAGATATATGCATGAAACTAGGTAAGAATGTTTTAGTGAGTGGTGGAACAGGGTCGGGTAAAACAACTTTGCTAGGTGTTTTGTGTGATCGTATACCTCCGGGTCAGAGAGTCATTGTTATTGAAGACTCCTCTGAGTTAAGTGTTGAGTATGAACATGTAGTATTTTTTGAAACAAAGGCTGAAGATGATCAAGGCAAAGGCGAAGTGAGTATTCAGGACCTTGTGAAGAGTAGTTTACGTTTACGACCTGATAGAATTATTGTTGGTGAGGTTCGTGGAGCAGAGTCATTAGACTTGGTTCAGGCCATGAATACAGGCCATAAGGGATGCCTTGGGACTGTGCATGCCAATACTGCTGATGGTGCTTTATTAAGGCTTGAGGCTTTATCCCAAGGGGCTGGTAGCTCTTTGAGCGAAAAGGCTTTAAGGCAACAAATTTGCTCTGCTATTGACATAGTTATTCAGGCTTCACGATTTTCAGATGGTTCAAGGCGTATAGCCACAATTGCTGAGGTGAATGGTTTTGACGAAAATGGTGATTACAATGTGAGACCAATTTATCAAATGAGTCGTTTAGTTAAAAAGCCTGACGGCAAACTACAAGGTCAAATTGAACCCACAGGGATTATACCTAGCTTTATGGATGAAATTATAGATAATGGCATTCCATTTCCGCAAGCTAAATTTAAGTCTGTAGCTTA
>CALLBC010000181.1 GCA_938001965.1 uncultured Bdellovibrionales bacterium
AACGCTAGACATTTCTTTGCCGTCATATCTGAAAAAGCGACCTTCCTTATCCATTACTGTGGCCAAGTTTACAGGGCGTTTCCATATTTGCTGTAAATTCATTAGAGTGTGATTCATATAATCTGGCTGTAACTCAACTCCCTCAAACATATGGGCTAATAATAACTCCCCTCTATTTTCAAAGTTTGCATCCACAATTTTAATTACTGGCTGGCCAAAATTAGTAAGCTGAAATAAAAGTTGTTTTTTAATTGCAGGAAAGTCTCTTGTATTTATCTCAAACTTATTCGTTTTTTTGTTAAACTGGTAAACAAATAATTTATTCTCAACACAAAACTGCTCTGTTAGAAATTCATCTATAAATGTAACGTCATTATAATCTCTTCTCACCTGAAATATCTTTTCACGGCCTTTCATTGCCTTAGTGTCCCAGTTTTTTTTGGCAGCAAGGTCATTACAATCTGACCACTCAAGCCCGTGTTGCCCTTTATCCCAGCGTTGCTCAATAGTACGCATTAGCTCAATACCAATTTTATAGGGGTTAAACCCACCAGGGGCCATAGCCATAGTGCCACTATGTCTGTCAGCAAAATCAATCACTTCACTATCATCCATTATTTTTTCTGTCATTAGCTTTGAATGCCAATAAGAAGCCCACCCCTCATTCATAATTTTTGTCATTCCCTGAGGCACAAAATAATAGGACTCCTCTCTAATTATTGAAAGCACATCTTGCTGCCAACTCTCTAAAGGAGCATTGTGAATTAAAAACAAAAGTATATCCTGCTCTGGACGCGAAGGAAATGTTGGCTTTTCTACTTTTTTAATTTGTTGAGGTCGAGATGGATTAATAAACGACTCCATATACTCTTTATTTACTGAAAACTTAGTTTCACTTTCTTGAGCTAAGTTCAACCCATTAACAGTATTTGCTTTTTCAACCACTTGCGGTTTATTTGTATAAGGAGCAAAACGATCAATTAAATTTTCAATACTCAAGCACTTATCTATAAAATCTTCAACAACATCAACACCGTACTGATCAATATACCTACGAATACGCGTAGCATGATTAGCCATGGCATCTACCATTTTGCGATTAGTTTTAGAGAACCATTTATTATTTTTAAAAAAGTCACAATGGCCATAAACATGAGCCATAACCAGTTTTTGATCGATAAACTCATTTCCTTCCATTAAGTAGGCATAACAAGGGTCAGTGTTAATTACTAATTCATAAATCTTAGATAAGCCGTACTCATAACCTTTAGATAGTTTTTCATACTCCATCCCAAATTTCCAATGAGGATAACGTGTCGGAAAACCACCACGAGCAGCAATTGCATTTAATTCTTTATAAGTAACCAACTCAAAAATAGTGTCAAAAAAATCTAACCCTGCATCAGCGGCAATTTTACATATTTTTTTTCTCTCTGCTTCAAGCTCAGCACTAATATTGGCCATTTATTTTCCTTTACCTAAAAAATCTTTAATTGATGTAATGATTTTATCTTTATTTTCAATTCGACTTAAAGTTATGCGATCATCACCAGGTAAATGCTTCTCTAAATCCTTATAGAACTGCCCACTGCCATATTTACTTTCAACCTGTCCATAACCAAACATATTCACTTTTGGTAAAAAATAGTCTTTCAACAGGTTTATACACAGCCTCGTATCATCCCCACTCCAATTATCGCCATCACTAAAGTGGAATGGATAAATATTCCATTCATTAATTGGATAATCTTCTTCAATAATCTTTTTACAATACTTATAGGCCGAGCTAATTAAGGTACCACCAGATTCACTGGTCGAAAAAAATGTTTCCTCATCCACTTCACGAGCTGCAGCATCGTGAATTATAAAGCGAGTCTCTAAGCCCTTATAGTTTTTAGTTAACCATGTATTTATCCAAAAACTCTCAAGGCGCACAATCTCTTTTTGCTCATCACCCATGGAACCAGAAACATCCATCATGTATATTACAACAGCCTTAGTGTGCGGTTTAATAACTGGCTTTTGAGTTAAAAAACGCATGTCACGCTTGATTGGTATAATTATAGGGTTTTCAGGATCATAAGTACCACTGGCAATACTTCTTTTAAGTGCTTCCTTATATGAGTTTTTAAAAACTCTTAAACCTGAAGGCCCAACAAAGTTACGACCAGAATACCTGTGTTTTTCCGTGCTCATATTACTACTGCCACGGGGCTCTATTCTAGGAAGCTCTAATGCCTCCCCTAAAATATCTGCTAGTTCCTCAAGAGAAACTTCAACCTCAATGCTATGCTCCCCCGGCTGATCTCCGGCTTCGCCTTTGCCAGGCTTTGCTTCGCCCTCGGCACTATCACCAGGCTTTCCCTCACCTTGGCCAACACCACCCTGTTCTTTTTTTCCGTATTTAAAACGAGGAATATCCACTGACGGAACAGGAATTTTAACAAATTCCTTTTCGCGCTTACCGATCATTTCACCGTGGGTCACATACTTTTTAAAGTTCTGCTTTATTCGCCCACGGATAATATCGTGAAATCTTTTTTGATCTTTTAAAATGGACATACTTAACTTTTCTCTTTCACGTCTCCGCGAGCAAAAACACTAGCTACATAGTGTAAAACATCAGTGGCTGAAACTTCATCATAGCCGAAGTCTTTAATTAATCTTGTTTTAACAATATCAATTTTCTCTTGTGTATCTTTATCAGCAACAGAGGAAACTAACGACGTTAATTTAATACTATCTTTTTGATCTTCAAACATTTTACGTTCTAAAGCCTTATGGAGTCTTTCATTTGTTCTGTAATCAAACTTTTTCCCATCTAATGATAGAGCTCCTATATAATTCATTATTTCACGTCTAAAATCATCTTTTCTTGACTCTGGAATTTCAATTTTTTCTTCAATACTTCTCATTAACCTCTCATCTGGCTCTTCATCCTTACCAGTGAATTGGTTTTTAACTTTTTCTCTTTGCGTGTAAGCTCGTAAGTTATCAATGTAGTTTGAGCATAGTCTTGTCATAGCACCTTCATCTGCACTAATGGCTCTTTGTACTTCAGCCTTAATAATCTCTTCGTACTCTTGTCTAACAATACCTAAAAGCTCTCTGTAATCCGCTTTTTGCTCCTCATTAGAAAGTAGTGAGTGATTTTTTAGACCTGATTCAAGTTCATTTAAAACCATAAATGGGTTTACAGACCCCCTATTGTTTTGCTGAGCCATTACAATAGCATTTGAAATTTTATCTTGAATATACCTTGGCGACATCCCATCTAACCCTTCACGGATAGACTCTTTACGTAATTCTTTAACATTATCCTCAGTATAACCAGGTAAGTTTTTACCATCATAAAGCTTTAACTTTTGTAATCGGCTTAAGTTAGCTTTTTTAGGCTTTTCCAAACGAGTGAGTATGGCCCACATGGCTGCCATCTCAATTGTGTGTGGAGCAATACTTACTCCTCTTAAACGTCTAGAGTTGAAATCCTTTTCGTAAATTTTAATTTCTTTGTTAAGTTTTGTTATATAAGGAATATCAATCTTTACTGTTCTATCTCTTAAAGCTTCCATGAATTCATTATCTTGTAGCTTTCTGTACTCAGGCTCGTTGGTATGGCCTATAATCACTTCATCAATATGAGTTTGCGCAAACTTTTTAGGTTTTACCGTATGCTCCTGTGAAGCTCCCAGTAAATCATACAAGAAAGCCACATCTAGTTTTAAAACCTCAACAAACTCAACCATCCCACGGTTGGCCACGTTAAACTCACCGTCAAAGTTAAATGCCCGAGGGTCAGAATCAGAGCCATACTCGGCAATTTTTCTGTAGTTAATATCACCTGTTAACTCAGTGCTATCTTGGTTTTTTTCATCTTTTGGCTGGAAAGTACCAATACCAATTCTATCTGCCTCACTAAGTACTAATCGCTTAACTCGAACATGCTTAAATACTTGTGTAACATCACCATGGTACTTTTCTAGAAGTTTTGAAAATATATATCTGCTTGGAGGGCATAACTCTCCTTTTATTTTTATTCTAAACTCATCTTTTGAACTTCTGTTAAGCTCTTCACAAAGCTTATCTCTCATATCTTTAGGAATAAGTAACAATGGCTCTTCATGCATTGGCGAAGGGAATACTCTCACGCCTTCTCCAAAAATATCTCCATGCTCACCATCTGGATCAATCCATTCAAAAGTATACATCAAGCCGTTGTCTGTCTTGGAGTATCTTTCAATTCCTTTTTTTAACATTCTACAAACAGTAGACTTCGCACTTCCAACTGGTCCATGTAATAGAATTACACGTTTTTCTGTACCATAACCAAGAGCAGCTGAGCGAAGAACATTCATTAATTTCATTAAAGTAATATCCATCCCAAAAACAGCATCTTTCCCATGATTATCTTCATCATCAAAAAAATTATAATGGACCATTTGCTTTTTAACATCTACATACTCTTTAGTTCCCTTCTCCATGACCATGTCATACATTCTTTGGAATGCATTTCTTGTAATTTTAGGATTTTTTTTAACTAAATTTAGGTATTCGTTTAAAGTGCCCGACCAATTCAAGTCTTGATATTCACGAACATTGTTCCAGGCTTTAAACATTTCAGTGTAATCTAACCCAGTGCTATCATTTGACATCGAATCCTCCTTGACTCTTTTTGATTTTGAATTTTATTAAGGCCTTAGAAGTAAAGAATATAGGCGCCTTACAGTAGTTATTATGAGGCTTTTGACGCAAAAAGTCCAATTTTGATTATTTAATTTCTCATGTATTTTTTTATTGGAAGTATAAAAAAAATTATGGATTTAAAATTAACCTTTTAAAATTGCTTAAATCAGATTAGAGCAATTTTTAGTTATTTATATTTATAATTTTCTAGTTATAAACTAATAAAGTTGTATTAAATCAAGACATTCTAAAGTTGCACTCAAGACCTTAGTCTGTATTATTAAGTAATATTAATATCTACTTATAAAAAGCGTGCACAAAATTAACTTGCTTATCTATAGAACTGAATGCCGACTCCAAACTTCCTGATGAATATTTATTATAAAAGTATTTTGAATGCTCAATAATTAAATATTTTACCCAATTCATTCTTGATTCTAAGTAACTAATGTTTGCTGGTTGATTTTTTATAGCTGAAAATTCATCAAAATTTAAAATATCTCTTTGGCTTTTATCAATTCCAGGGAGAGCGTATTGGTTAAACCTTTTCATCATAGTAAAGTACCTAGCAAAAGTACCGCTATACAATAATGACTGCAATACATGTTCCTGCTCTAATCTTAATAATTTCAAACTTGAACTCATATACTTTTTATCACGACTATAAAAATTCCAAGCACTTATATTTAATTTAGTTTTTAATGAGTTAGGCTTATCATCTAGATATTTAACAACCAAACCTCCACCACAATAATGAGCAACTAAAAATTGCCAAAATATATGATCAAACACAGCACGATTACCATCACCTAAGGTTTTATAATAAGGGTACATCCTAGCCCACATTCCTGTATATTTAGTCATATAAGTATTTATATCTCTAATTTGTGAGTTAACACCCATTGCATTATATCGATCTATAACTAAAGCATAATTCTTGGGTGATGATTTTATTTTCTTATTCAAAGCATACATTAGTTGCTTGCCAACTGAGTAACTACCTAATGCTGCTGAACCCAACCAGGTCATTGGCAACACTTCAGACCCAACTGGAGTATTCATTTTTGAATTCATATAAAATAATTCAAGATAGGCTAGGTTAATTTTAGCATTCCTTAATACTGCCTCACCTAAGGTTTTTACCCCTGAGCCATTTTTGTTTTTATAAAATAACATATGCTCTTCCGGAAAATGAATAAACTTACTTGAGTAATTTTTCCAAAATTCATATTTATTTTCAGTGCAATAATTATCCCCCTCTAATTTACTGAATAAATACTTTGGATCTGACTTTACAATTACTTCAATTTCTCTTGTTGAGTTATCTAAAATATTAACCTTATAATCTGCATTATTTAATACTAATTGTCTTTGCTCAGCTAAATAACTATCTGTCTCGGTGAAAAATTCCTTTTCAAAATAGGACACAAAATAACTATCGTTATAGCAGTGCATACCTGGATCAAAGCCAATACTTTTAATAATTTCATAAAACTCTTTTGCCTGATTTACTCTTTGGCTAGCATCAATGAAGTTTTTTGTTCTTAGCCTTGTTTTCTTATTGGGAAAACAACCCAAACTTAAAGTAGATCTAATATTTAAAACTGGGTCTAAAAATATTTTTTCTAAAAATTGATTGGGTATATTTTTTAAAGATAGACCAAAGATCTTTCCTAATTCGCTATGTAGCTTAGAAATTTGTGGCTGAAATAAAAACTCATGCTCCCAACGAACAAACTGATCAAAACTACTATCGAGCTGCTTTGATGATAGCTTAGAAGAGTTGCTATTCGCCTCATGGACTAACTCTAAAGGCTCAAAAATTGGCTGAACGCTATTAAGAATAGCTCTCATTTTATCATCGAGCTCCAAGTTTTGTGCCTCTCCAAAACTCATAATCTTTGATAGTTCGTAGGCAAAGTAGGTTTTTGCAAACATGTCTTGATTCATTTCCTGCATTCTTTTTTTGTAGTATTTAATATCTTTTTTAAGCAAGAACATATTTTTTGCTTTACCAAACTGTACAGATCTTTCAATTGATAAGGTCAATAAACTAACAGATAGAGCAAATGGAAACTGCTTTTTAGAATCTTGAAATATCCAATTAAAAAATACTGAGCGCTGCCCAAAATCTTCAGGCTCACCGGCAAGCTTCAAAGCTTCGGACCAGATTCTTTTAACTTCTTGAGTTTTAGGCAAATGCTGAGGAGTCCTGTTGGTATTATTACAAGCTAATAAGAACACCACTAGTAAATAAATTAATAAATTAAATGTCTTCATTGCCCCTCCTGGACTTATCATCAAAGTATATATCTTGCTCATTTATCACTACAGAATAATCTACCAGCCAACTACTTTAGCCTAGCCTTATCAACAGGCAAACACTTAGACCTACGTCTATGAATTAAAAAATTAGTCAAAATGAGACAATCTCAATTAACTACGTTTAAATTTTATTTAATTTTGTATAACTATTTTACAAGCCCACCCTCAAATTCAAATTAGAGGCATTAAAGTTAGCCCATTCGTTGCTTATATAATTTGTATAACTTTTTAAAGGGGATCGGGTATGAATAAATTATTGGTTATATTAATTGCTTGCTTAGGAATGGTAACTACAGCTTGTGATGATGCTGAGTTTTCAAGTAAAGAGCTACAATCTAAAGTTCAAAACCTCGAAGCTTCAGATATAGAAGTTATCGAAGATGAAGAAATGGTTTCTGAAGAAATTATAGAAGAAGTTGTTGAAGAAATGATTTTAGAAGAAGTTATTGAAATTAAAGAACCAATTAAAGAAACAATGGCCGAGAAAGATTTAGCTGACACATATCTTTGTTCAAAAAATAAAAAGAAGAAAAGATATCTAGTTTGTCATATCAATAAAGGGAATCAAAAAATGAAAACCCACTGCAAACCAGAGTCTGCGTTAAAGGCGTTTGCTGCTGAACTTAATCACTCGAATAACCCTTTAGGCTATATGGGCCCTTGCAAAGAGGACATATAAAACAATTTAACTTATGAAAGCAGTCTTAAGACTGCTTTTTTTATTTACCAATTAGGGTTAGGCATTACAAAACGGTTCATTTGTTTTTGATTGAGTCCAGGAGTAAAACCTTTCACCTGAAATTTAACTAAACCACGGGGATGATTTACTGTTATCACTGAGGGCATTAAATCCGGCTGACGATCCCAAGTTATTTTTACTTGCTCAGCTCGTCTTAAACATACTGATGTCTTTTTGGTGTCATCAGAACACTCCCAACTTGGGTCATTTATGGCAGTCCCCCAAAAAATATGCGACATCACCTTAGGGTTAACAGGGAAAGGTAAATGCTTTTTAATGTCTGGCGCATCTATACTCCCTGAAAAATATTTTCTTTGTCTTGGGATCATATATTGTAAATTTTGATTATTAACAGTCACACTAGCTAGGTGCCCAATAAATGGAACTGTTACATCAAGTCTAAGATTAGTATATTGGTTTAACTGAGACTTATAGTTTACAGCAAAGCTTCTATTTTTAACTGTATCTTTGATATAGGCATTACCAACAAATACGCCACTTTTCATATCTCGGAAGTTATAAGTTTTTTTTGTAGTTGTTTGGCAGGAACTAAGAAGTAGACTACTTAGCAGAAGCAGGCATACGATTACTATCGATCGGTTTAAGATGCTGCTCTTTAATTGATGTAAGTTTAGTTTTGATTCTATCCACTTTAAAACCTTCATTTTCAGTCTCCAACGCTTTTTCGTACATAAGACGTGCTTTCGCAGTCAATTGGTACTTATAATAAGCGTCTCCAAGGTGTTCAGCAACAATACTTTCTTCAGGCTTAACACGGTGGGCTCTTTCTAGGTTTTGAATAGCTAATCTCATATTACCTTTTTTATAGTAAATCCAACCTATTGTATCTAAAATATAGGCATCATTTGGCTTAAGCTTGTTGGCACGCTTTGCCAGTCTCAAGGCTTTATTTAACTCGTTACCTGAATCAGCAAATGTGTAAGCTAAATAGTTTAGAGCCTGAACATGCTCTGGGTCCTGGGCAATCACTTTTTCAAGCTCAGCGATACTCTCCCCTTTACTTCCTACTTTATCCAACATTGTGGCATGCATGTATCGAATATCTGTATTTTGCGGAAATACCTTAACTCCCTCAGATAAAGTTGTACTCGCCTCTTTATATGCACGAGCCTCACTTAGTAAGCTGGCTTTAAAGCTATAAAACTCAGGAACATCTTTTCTTTTTCTTAATCCAGTAGAAACCACATTTAAAGCTTCACCCTCCTTTTCTTGCTCTTTCAAAATTAAAGCTGAGTGCAAAACTGAATCAACATAGTAATCACTACTTAAAGTAACTCGCTTATATTGCTCCAAAGCCTCTTCTGGAAATTTAACCTCTTCATAAACAGCACCTAAGTAAAAACGGATCTTATCTAATGTAGGGTCAATTTTTAATATTGCTAATAGTTTATCAATGGCTTTTTCATATTGTTTTCTTTCAACCATTATAAGAGCCATTTTAGTTTTGATATTTAAATCACCTGGCTGAAAACCATCTAAAAAGTTTAATTGCTCTAAAGCTTTATCAAGCTGGTTACCCTCTAAATAAAACTGACTTAAAAACCTTGCGCCTTGCTCTAATGGCCCGTAACGATCTTGATAATCTAAAAAGATTTCAATAGATTTCTCAGGATTACCTTGCTGTTGATAAATTTTAGCTAAGTGGACTACTGACTCTTTGTGATCAGGCTTTACTGTTAAAGCTTTATTTAACTCTTTAATTGCCTTTCTTTCATTTTTTAGCCCACCTTGCTCATGGTAAACTCGAGCTAAATAGTAATGAGCCATGTAATTGTAATCATCGCCAGAAATTTTTGCTAGCTTTTGAAATATAACTTTTGATTCATTAAATTTTCCTTGCTCCGCCTGTAAAGCCCCAAGGTAAATATAAGCCTCATAGTTTTTAGGATCATTTTGAATCATATATGTGTATTGCTTCTCGGCGTCTTCATACATTTTTAAAGAAGTATAAATTCCACCTAGTAAAACCCGAGCCTCTTTATGATTAGGATCAACCTTTACTGCTGCTTGAGCCTCTTCTAAACTTTCATTGATCAAACCTGCACGCAAATATTCTGCTGCTAAACGAGTAAGCACAACAGGAGACTTTGGATCATAAATTAAAGTCATTTTAAATTCTTCAATGGCTCTCTTTGAATTTCCATCTAAGCTTAATGATTCAGCAAGTGCGTAGTGATAGTCAGCTTTTGTATTCAAGTGAACATCATCAATTAATTTTCCACTCACTTCACGTGCTGAAAAAACAGACTCTGGAGCTTGATTGCTATTTGATAAAATTGAATTTTTGTAATTGTTTCCAGTTGTGGCACATGACGAGAGAATGATTAATAAACAAACAATGTATAAACTCTTCATGCACTCCTTCTGGCTGATAAATGCTCATCGGAGATACATATTCAAAGCTTGAAGGAAGTGGTGCAATCATTGTAAATCTGCCCAAAAGTCTAGCGCCAAGACGCTGGACTAGTTTATGAATTTTTAAATTCTATCAAATCTGAACTCTTATTTTGTAAGCTTTTTAGAAGAAACTCCATACCAGTGAAAAAAATACCTAAGTTACTGAAAATACATTATTTTTATTTTACTAAAGCTAACTATTTTTCACTTTAAATTAACCCTCAAAAGGTCCACAACAGTCTTAATATGGACATAGCTTCTGCGTGGCGTCTTTGCAGCTTTAAATTGTATAGAAACTAGACTACAGCCCTTGACAAGCCGTGACGATCCTAGATATGTTCCGCGCATGATACGCAATGTCTTTTTTTAGGGGAAATGCTCCAATTCAAGGCAGAAATAAAAAATGACACGTCCAGAGGAGGCAGGCTGGTGAACCAAGAAGTTATGAAAAAATCAAATATGAGATCAAAAATCATTAAGAGATATCAAAATCGTAAACTATATGACACTCAACAAAGCTGTTATGTAACTTTAGACGATATCGCTAAGATGATCCGTGCCAACGAAGATGTTACTGTAATAGACAACAAAACTAAGAATGACATCACTGCTGCTACTTTAACTCAAATTATCTTTGAAGCTGAAAAGAAGGCATCTCAATATGCTCCACTTTTCACATTAAGAGAAGTTATCCAAAACGGTAACGGAAGCATTTCTAGCTACCTTGCTAAATTAGGTGCTTTCCCAGCTGATTATGTTGAAAAGCAAGCTAAAGCAAAAGCTGAAGCTGAAGCTGCTAACAAAGCTGTTGCTGTAGAAGTTAAAAAATCTTCTTTTGAAGATATCAAACAATCTCTTGAAGAAAGAGTTGCTTCTGCTGCTAACGCTGCTCCTGGAATTCCAACTCTAGAAAGCAACAACCCTGGTTTTAATAGTAAGCCGCAAGCTGTTGAGCCACAAACTCCAAGCTTACCTAACTCAAACAAAGGTTTTAACAACATTTAGTTTTTGTTAACACAATATGAATTTTGAAACCCAGTTAGAAATAACTGGGTTTTTTTATATAATACCAGAGACTCAATAACTTGGGATTTTACAATTTCTGTTATTCTCAGGGCCGGGACAGGTGTTGGCGACTTCACCTTTCATATCAATCACTTTCCACTGCCCACCCTTCATAATGGAGTGCTCGCTACCCTCATGCTTAAAGCTCTTACAGCCATTACATACTCTTGCGTGCTTATAATTAAAGCTTGCCCCCCAGTCATACTCAGCACCAATAACTATGTTTAGTTGCTTATCCATGTACCCATACTTACCATCTTTATTAGTATATCTTGTTAAGCCATCATGAAAGTCATCGGCATAAGGGCCAACACAAACAGACTTCCGCATTAAGCCATTTTTATGTAACCAAAAGCACCCTTGAGTTGCAAAATGTCCATTAGCTAAACCGTCTGAATCAAATTTGATTTTTGCTATAACTTCTTTTTTTAATGAAATATCGCCTTTAAAGCTAATAACACCACAGTCTTTATACATACTAGGTCGAGATTCAACTAATCCAGGAAAGTAGCAGTCTGTGTTCAAAGCTGCCGGCTTATTTTTTGATGGCAAGCAAGATGCACTTAACAATAATAATAGTAATGCAATTAATTTCATAAAGCCCGCCCTAACATTCGTTTCACTCATTACGGGCTACCTAAAAAGTTTAGAATAAAATTGATTCCGCGCCGTCCAATTGGGACGGACGCAAAATAAATTTTAACTCTTGTATATCGCCCTAACATTCGTTTCACTCATTACGGGCTAATTAAAAAGCCCGACAGCTAATAATTTTTTTCTCATTTTTTTTAATTTTAATATTTTCAAAATCACAAACTCTTTTTAAACTTCCTCCATCATTACCAAGCACCTCAATGTTATGAACCCCTGGCTTAACGGATAACCTTGCAACTTGAAATGTTTTTGGCAATAAAGACCACTGGCGTAAATCAGCTCGCTCAGACAATGTAAGGACCACATCCGAAAGCACTCCCAAGCCTTTATCTTTTTTGTAAACCTGTCGAGACACGGCTTTTTTAGCAACAAGTGATGCAACTCTTTTGGCAATTAAAGGGGCTAATTGTTGATTTAAGGTCCTTATGGCAGCCTCCTCAACATTAAAGACAGTTTTAGTATTAACACTGCCATAGCCTTCAACAGTAAGTACACCACTATAAAAACGCGAAGACACAGGACTAAGCATTGGTATTATTCTGTCAGAGTAACTAGGTCGCTTTCTAGGGCCCCAACCTTGCTGAAAAACCAGTATAACCTCTGCTGTATTTGATTTACTAGATACACTATCTAGGCTAAAAGTGTTTTTCCACTTTTTATACTCATAATCTCTGCCAGATAGCTTTGCTAATCGAGTTAAATCTTTTTGCACTGGTTTAAAACTTGGAACTAATTTATAAACGCTTAAATAATCTATATAAGCATCATCCCAGTCTCGGTTAGCTTCCCAAATAATTGCATTCAAGTATAAAACAAAAGGATTTTTTGAGTGATAAGTTTTACCATTGCTCAACATACGCTCGAGTTTTTCTAGTGACTTCTTTGTTTCTACACGAGCTGACTCCAAATTACCTAAGACTGCGAAGTTAACAGCTAACATCGTATTAATTAATAACTTCTCATATTCATCACCTTTATACTGAACCATTTCTTGATTCACTAGTACTGAGGCCGCTAACTTAGAAACACTATGATAGTCATTTTGATCAGCTAATTTCTCTGCAAGTAAAAAATATTTGATACTTTTTTGGTATTGGCCATCAATCTGCAATGCCAAAGCATAATCAAGAGCATGAACAAGCTGATCCTTTCCTTCTTCATCAGCTAATGGCTTTAATTGTGACAAAGCGTTTTCATAATCACCGCTCGTCATCAACTTTCGAGCTTGATCCACTTGAGTCTGATAGGACGCACAAGAAACCAATAAAAAAGCGATGGCTATTAAAACCATCGCTTGTTTTATTTTTATATTCAAAAAAACCATTAAACTTTAACCTAAAAAATAAGGCTTACATTCCCACTCTAGTTTTTTTATAGATTTTTCTAATTTGTTTATAATCGGACCAAACAATCAAACCTGAACGCAAGTTTGTTAAATTTAATGTTAGCTTATAATAAACTGTTTTATCTCGGCCAGCTTGTTGAACAATAGAGTCAATTCTACCATTAATTATATAATCTGTTCCCGTTTGGTTTCCACGTTGTTTCATCGTTTCACGACTGGCATTTTCTTTTTGGTAATCATATTCTTCAGACATATCACCACGTGCTTCTCTATCTACAAATACAACTTCTCCACCACGCATAAGCTCTACACGAAGCATATCCATAATACTTTGTGTTTCAATATGCTCAGACGTTCTATTTTTCATTCGCGTAACCATCACAACTGGTGGTCTTTTTGCACGAGTTATCGATGGGTGTTTTTTAATACTACCAATTAAATCAGACACTGCTTTTTGCATATCAGTTTCTGACCACTTATCTGTTAATAAATTTGCCTGGTTTATGTCTTGATCATATTGACCTTTTACAAAGGCCTTATTCCCACAAGAGATTGTTAATACCGAACCTAAAACTAAACTGGCTACTAAAACTAAATTTTTCATATTTCCTCACTTTATAATAACTAGCCCCAGTTTAACTAGTACCACACCTTCTTAGCAAGTTTAGTATTGGAAATAATAAGTTCAAATAGATTTAATTTGGTTTTCGGGTAAAAATTGACAGGAATAAACACTGTGTCACTCATAAACATTTAGATCTTTGTCTATCTTTATATTTAAGCCTCTCTTCTTCGCATTTTCAATGAAGTCTTTAATGAAAGCTTCTCTTTCATATTCGTTATAGTCCTCTACATCTTCAAGAGCCTGAACACCATCTTGAATTTCATCTTCTAACTTTTGTAAACTTTCTTGTTTATTTTTTGGTGTTAGGTCATTAATAACATCTTGTAGTGTGTTGTCTAGACGATCATCTATACCCTTAATCATCCTAACCTTATGATAGCGTTCACTATCGTTAATCGTACCTGTAATCACCTCATTATCTTGAGCCTTTAATGCTTTTAATTTTTGCATTTTAATTTTTTGATCTATGGCCTGTAATCGATAATTAATTTTATCATCAGAACTTTGTACAGGCCTTACTACTTCGTCTATTTGAGTGATTTTACTAGAATACATCTGCTCATAACCGACCAAACCGATCGCCCCAGCAACACATAAAATAGCTAAAATTTTAAAAATCATAATTCCCCAGTAAAAACAGTAGTTTAAAAAAATACAACTCAGCTTTACATCTTCTTATCGGTACATATATTGTAAATATGAATTGATATTAAGCACTTTCGCTACAAAAGTGCCCTAACCAACTATTTAAGGAAGATAAAATGAATGCATCAATTACAAAAAATGAGTTAACAAGATCTACAACCGACGCTGTTGTTACAGGTGTTTGTGGTGGCTTAGCAAAAAGATTCTCAATGGAGTCTTGGATAGTTCGAGTGGCCTTAGTTTTAAGTATTTTGTTAGCTGGATTTGGATTTTTTGTTTATATTATTTTAGCTTTTTCTATACCAAAAGACACTGAAGTTTCTGAAGCTTATAACTCAAAAATTCTTGGTGTTTGTTTACGAATTTCAAAAAAATATGGTTGGGAAGTTGGCATAGTGCGAGCAGTATTCGCTTCGAGTTTACTGTTATCTTTAATCCCCTCTTTTGGAACAACATTAATAATTTACTTTTTAATGCACTTTTTCTTACCTGCTAACAACTCAGGAGTTGTTGATGTTGAGGCAAAGGATATTAATTAATTCTCACATAAATTATACGGGCTTAAGACTTTGGTTCTTCTGTATTTGAAGGGCCTTTAATTGGCAGAGTAATAACAAACTCTGTGCCCTCTCCCACTTTAGAGTTTACGCTAATATCACCTTCATGATTTTGAATTATTCCATAGGAAATACTTAAACCTAGGCCTGTGCCTTTCCCAATATCTTTCGTTGTAAAAAATGGGTCAAACACTTTAGCAATAGTGTCTTCACTCATTCCATTACCAGTATCTTTAAAGCTAATTTCAATAAATTTGTTTTCGGTGATCTTAGTTTGAATAGTTAATTCCCCTCGATCCTCAATAGCTTGAATACTATTAACAATAATATTCATAAATACCTGATTTAACTGACTTGGGTAACAGTTAATCAATGGTGCTTTTGCATATTTTTTTACAACTGTAACTTTAGATTTTAATTCACCTTTTAGTAAATCTAATGTTCTATCTATACCTTCAGTGATATCTACTTCTTTTAACTTTGCTTCTTCAATTCTTGAAAAGTTTCTTAACCCTAAAACAATGTCGCGAGTTCTTTGAGCGCCATCTTCACAAGACTGAATAAGTTTAGGTAAGTCCCTTACCATAAAATCATAATCTAACTCTTCTTTTAAAGCTGCCAACTTCTCCTTATCAGCACCACCGTCTTCAATAATCTTTACCAGATTTGTAGTGTACTCACGCAAGTGCCCCATATTACTATATATAAAGCCAATTGGGTTATTTAACTCATGAGCAACACCTGCCACAAGCTGCCCTAAGGAAGCCATTTTTTCATTATGAACAAGTTTAGTCTGTGTACCTTTAATCTCAGTATTCACATCTTTTAGTTTCACTATATTTGTTTTTAATTGCTTTTGCGCCTTAAATATTTTTGCAAACAACTCATTAAATTTCTTAGTCAATAAACCTAGCTCTGTGTTTGTTTCAATTGGCAATTCAACTAACTCTTCACCTGGGTCTTTATTTTTTAAAACTTCTAAAAGTCTATTTAAGGGCTTTAATAAAACTAATGAAATTATAAATGATAAAAGCACTAATACGATCGTTATCCCTACCATCATGGAAATAAATGAAGTTATTACTTTTTTAAGTACAGCTTGGTAATTTTTTTTTGATTGCCCAAGAACAACGTTAACTAAGTCATCACCCCAATTGAGTTTAAACTTACTAAATGAAAGCTCTTGTTCACGTATCTTTACTTCTTTTTTATTTTCCCAGTTATCAACATTAAATTTAAACAAATTTAAATGACTTACTAACCTTTGTTCATCACCAGTCTTATAAACAATAATATTTGTTCCACCCAAAGACTCTGATATACTTTTAATAATTTGACTGTCCGCGCGCAAAGTCTCTTGTAAGTACCCAATTGTATTACCATTGGCACTCTGTACTCTCGAGAATGCTACAAAATCTAACTGCTGATTTTTCTCAATATCGATTACAAAAGTTTGTTTTTTATTACCAAAACTTTGCATAAACTCTTTTGAAACATAAACAGGCTCATCTCCTAAATTTACTAAGTCATTAACTTTACCATCCCTTCCCTTGTGACTTGTAAATAAAAGCAAACCATCTCTATTGTAAATAGACACTTCACTTAAGTTGTCATTAAGCACCCATCTATGAGCTAAATTAATCAATGATTCTGAATCATCTCTAGTTAAATAAAATAACAGAGAGTTATCTTTTAAATGAAGTTCGTGTTTATTTTTTAAATTTTTATAATAGCCTGAAAATGCGTTTTTAATTTCTTTTTCATTAAAAGTAATTTTTTGTTCAACTTCTTCGTTAATAGCATTTTCAAATTTACTTAATGAGTACCAAGTCATGAATGACAAAGGAGCAATGGACAGTATTAAAAACCATAGTATCAAGAGAGTTCGAAGTGATCTTTTTGGTTTTACAACCTGATCTTTCATTTCTAAAATAAACCTTTGGTATTAAATATTAACTTTTAATTTCAATACCTTATCGGCCCCTTTGTCTCGCGGCTTTAAGATCTAAATCCTCAACCCAAAGTATCACTCTACTTTGCCCTTCAGGCATTATTCTCCAGTGTTTTTCCTTATCTATCTTAACTCGACCAAAGACCTTTAATTCTTCAAATACCTGGTCTCGATAATTCATTGGTAATTTAAAGTGAAAACTTCTCCCCTTAGGTTTTAAATAACCTAGCTTTTTCTTTCCAGCCTTTTCACCACTCATCCTCTCTATTATTTCAACAATCTGCGGTGTTACACCTTCCAAGTCCCTTAATGACATGTAAACTCGGTATAATACTCCTCGCGGACCCTTTTTCTTTGCAACCTCTTTTTTGTCTGGTTCTGTTTTTTTAGTAATCTCACCTACTTTATTATTTACAACAACAAGATTATTTTTTTCACTTCCAACAGATGCTGGAGGCACTTTTGGTAATTCTTTTATTTTAGAAACAAATTCATCAGATGATTTTTTTAAATCTAAGGTTTTATTATCAACTTTGGCAGTATTAACTATAACTTCTTCAGTCGATGGGCTTATGCCTTGATTACTACCTGGCTTAAAGTTATTAATTGCTTTTGGGGCCTCCATTTCAATTTTAACGTCTTTGATATTAGTAGCATTAGTATTTATAGACTCTTGTAAATGAGGGCCAGTTTCAGCTACAGTCACCTTCTCAGACTTACTTTTTAGCCAGTGAATTCCTTTTTCAAAGGGTATAAAATTACTTGCTAAATACAAAACACCAAGTAGTGCTAGTAACGGCAATCCCAATTTAATTATCTTAGGAACCTTAAATGAAAAGGGATTGTACAAATAAAATAAATTATTATTTTTATAATCCTTAAGTTCGGCAATAGCACTGGAGCTCACTTTTAAGTTCGCTAATTCACTCACATACTGCATAGATTCTTTGGTGAGCTCAACATAATCATGGCAATCACCTTCAGCATTTAATTTAGATTCAAACTTTTCTAATTCCTCCCCTGAAAGCTCACCAATTAAATAATCATATACTAATTGTTTAAAAACAAATTTACTTAAATTCTTAGCCATTTTTGATAGCCTCTGTAAATTTGTCATAACAACTAGATAGACGGCTGCGTACAGTACCAGCTGTTAGGTTTTGTAATTCAGATATTTCAGTATCATTCATTTTTAAAATTTGAGATAGAATGAATGTTTCTCTTTCGCGTCGTAAGGAACGTTTATAAAATAGAAACCACGAATTGAAATTAAAGCTGTCATGGTTTTCAAAAATTTCTTTGCAATGCTTACTAAATTCCTCTAACTCCACCTCTTGCTTAGGCAGCTCTTTTAAAAGTAATTTTTTTAATATATTTTTATAAACTTCACTGTCATTTAAATTTTCAATTTTAGAGTGATTTTTTAACAAAGTATTACTAAGTAGCTCTCTGGAATACTTAAGATCTAATGTATTGAAAAATAAAAATGAAAGTAACTGTTTATTAACTGCAGGAGAAACCATTTAAATAATTAATCGACTGTAATCTGCTTTAATAAATCAAGCTCATCTAACGCGCGTCCAGAACCAAGAACAACACATGATAAAGGGTTTTCAGCCACTGTGACAGGAAGGCCAGTTCGCTCACGCAGTAAAACATCTAAATTAGAAAGAAGCGCTCCACCGCCAGTGAGAACAATTCCGTTATCAACGATATCAGAAGCTAGTTCTGGCGGTGTTTTTTCCAAAGCTGTACGAACGGCATCTACAATTTCACTCAGTGGATCACTTAAGGCATCGTTAATTTGCGTGCTCGTTATAACAATAGTTTTAGGAGCACCAGCAACAAGGTCACGCCCTTTTATCTCCATGCTTTTTTCTTTTTCAAAAGCATATGCATTTCCAATTTCTAGTTTTATATTTTCGGCTGTTCTTTCACCAATAAGCATATTAAATTGTCTACGGACAAAGTTAATTATAGCTTCATCAAATTTATCACCAGCTACTTTTATAGATTTACAGTAAACGATACCTTTTAGTGAAATTACTGCAACTCCAGTTGTTCCACCACCTATATCAACAACCATATTTCCTGTTGGCTCTGTAATAGGAAGGCCTGCTCCAATTGCCGCAGCCATTGGCTCTTCAATTAAGTAAACTTCCCTGGCTTTTGCGGCATGAGCAGCCTCTTTTACGGCACGCTTTTCCACCTGAGTAATTCCAAAGGGAACACAAATAATAATTCGTGGTCTTGAAAAACTTTTTTTCTGACTGTTTGATTTTTCAATAAAATACTTAATCATTGAACTTGTTACTTCAAAGTCGGCAATAACACCGTCTTTGATTGGGCGAATAGCAACAATACTTCCTGGAGTTCTACCCAACATTTCTTTGGCTTCTTTACCAACTGCTAAAACTCTGTTTTGCATTCCTTGATAACCTTTTTGAACAGCAACCACAGAAGGTTCATCTAAAATTATTCCACGCCCTCTAGCATAAACTAGGGTATTGGCAGTGCCCAAATCTATAGCAATGTCGTTGGAGAAATAATTAGAAATCTGATCAATAAAGCTCATATATGCTCTCTTTTTATGAATGTCTTAACTTATCAGGGTTTTATAAGTATCAACCGTTTAAATCAACTTAATATAACTGCTAATGCTATGCCTTAAAACTAACAGTAATTCTCAAAAAAGCCAAATAATCTAGCAGCTTAACTTGCGGCGTTGACAATCATTAGTTTTTGCCCTGAAAATACTATTATGGAAAGTGAAGAGCTATATGAAAAAGCACAAAAATTCTTTAATCAAAACCCAAATTGCTCTAAAGCTCTAATGGAGCTAAAGCCTGGCGTGGACATATTAGTTAACCTCGCTGGAAAAAATAAATGTAGCCTATCTTACAAAAATGATGAGCTAGTGTTTGTTAACAAACCCGCCAAAAACTATGACGTAGAGTTTATTCTAAACAGTGAAGCCTTACGCCGACTCAGTGGGCAAGTGAACTTATCTCTGGGAGAGATTGGCATTGAGGTGGTTAAAGAGGTTTTGCTAGGCCATATTGAAATTAATAAACATAGTGGAATCTTTAATTTTTTAAAAAATGGCTACGTAAGTATTATAAGACAAGCCGGCCCAGAATTTCTATCATTTCTAGCCTCAAACGGCCTAGGCAGCCTACAAAAAATAATAGCGTTTGTTAGGAAGATGTAAG
>CALLBC010000182.1 GCA_938001965.1 uncultured Bdellovibrionales bacterium
AAAATAGTAATACTTTGGTAGTCTCAAATCAAATTATTTTAAGGCAACTTTTATACGTTTAGCCTGTGTTTTTAAATACGGAACTCCCCGAAATATCGTGAGTTAGTCCAGGAAGTAGTTTTTAGGATCGAAGTACTCAATTAATCATTATTTAAAATAATTAGATGATTAAGCCAAACTCCATTCTAACCTCATTATTCTGAGTATCCTCATTCGAATAGTGCATTAGATCAAATCCAACTAATTTAAAGCCATGCTTTAAATAGAAGTTTATAGCTGGAACATTGCAACTTTGTGTCTCTAAAATAACAGCCCTTGCTTTACATTTTTTAGCTTCTTCAATTGCTAGCTGCAAAGGATAAGTGCCAGTACATTTTTTGCATGCAAATTTCCCACTTGATAGCTGGGCCCAAAGGCTTCGAGTTTGCAGCCATCCTCCCCCCAAAAAAAAAAGAAACTTATTCTCAGCTGGTGTTGTTTAAAATAAAAAGGAGTGCATTAAGCACTCCTTTTAAGATTTATTTATTTAAATTGAAATTAGTTTTTAATGAACAAATCTGCTAATTTACTAACGCTGTTTTTAGAAATTCCGTTAGTCTTTGCAGCTTTACTAAACACTTTATCTAAAGACTTATTGTTACCTGATAACTTATCTTCTAATGCCGTTTTTACTTCATTAAACGTGCTACCTAAAATAGCTTTTGAGTATTGGTCATATTGGTAAACTGTCATTTTAGATTTATCAGCAGTACTTAATTGCATTGCAAGCCCTGCGATTTCTTTTGCTCTTTTTGGAGCTAAACCAAATTGTACAGTTAATTGCTCAGTGGCTTTTTTAACTTTGATTCCGTCAATAAGCTCCTGTGCTTTAGCGCTATCCGAAGGAGTCATCTTAGCTTTTGAGAATTGAATACCAGTAATATAATCTTCGTAGTAGTTACCACCTATATCATCTAGGTCATAATAAAAGCTATACTCGTAATCTTCTAAATAATAACCAATGTCTTCACCGTAAGTGTAGCCAGATAAATCATAAGCATCATAAGAGTCTAAGTCATAATCATATACAACGATAAAATCCGTTTGTAAGGTGTATGTTTTAACTAACTCAACATCGTAATCTAAGTCATAGTTAAGAGCATCTACAAAGTCAGTCGCTAGATCACTATGAGTGTAGGTTGGACTAATAATAATAGGACCTGATGAAGTTCCGCCACCAGTAGAAGTTCCACCAGAGCTACTACCACTTCCGCTTTTACATGCAACCAAACTTAATGTTGCTAACATAATAATTAATAATTTCATTTTTTCTCCCCGTTTTATGTCGTTAATATTTATTACTTATGCCAACAACCTATTACAAATGCTGTACCAACTTTTTAGCTTAGAATTTAAATTTTCAACTTTATTTTTCTTTGTATAAACAAGTACTTACACGGCTTGCTTTGTTTTTTAGCATTTTAATTTTAATGTACTTTCTGACACTGGTTTCACTTTATTTAGTAAATGCAGTATCAAATTGACCACAAAGCTCTCCTTTGAAATAAATAAAATTAAATTTTTGTAATAATTTAGTAGGAATCAATTAAGGTCTGTTGATAATTCAATAAAATAATTTAATTAAACCAAGAGCTATATTTAGACTTGGCACTAATATAACCATAAGTTAAATCGGCACAATGCCCTGTGCTGTCAAAGTTAACAAGTTTTTGTTTTTGTAATTCCACTTTGTACCATCCACTCTCAAAGGCCATAACCATAACGGCATCTCCTCTTACATGGTGACCACAAACATTAATATTACCCCCTGGAAAGTCTGGAGTTGACCTAACTTTTAATGCGGAAGCTTCAATTATACGACCATGAGGATATTCAATTTTAGCAATTGGTTTTGGAATAAAATCTGGACCACTATTTGAGCGTTTAAGCCCCTGACCCTCGATTAAGTCTGACAATGAACTTATTTTAATATTATTTCTTTTTAAATAATCTGCAAATAAAACTGTAACATCTGCAGTTCTTTGCCTAATATCATGAAGTAAAATTATTCCTCGCTTTTGTATTTTCATCTGATTTACAATTCTATTTAATATACTTTGCGGGTCTGGGTCTTTCCAATCTAAACTGTCCACAGTCCAGAAAAAATGATACATGCCAGAGTTTGCAATATAGTTTTGCACCCTTGGATTCTTAGTCCCACTACCGTAGGGCAGCCTAAAGTAATTCACATAGTCTTCATAAACATCCTCTAGCACTTGTTTGGCTTGAGTGATTTGCTTATTTAAATTGGAATTACTTTTATTTAAATCTTTATGACTGTAAGAATGATGGGCAAGCCCCATACCAAGTCCTTGAGCCTTTTTTAAAACAGCTTGATTTGATTCTTTTTGCACATTTTTTGCTAAATTAAAAAAGGTGGCATTAATATTACTCTCATTAAGTGTATTTAATATTTGATTAGTCACTGAGGCTTTAGGTCCATCATCATAAGTTAATGCCCACTCCCCCACCTTAAAACTTCGCCCTGATATATTTAAAAACTCACTTTGTGGTATTCTACTTTCACTTTTTCCAATATTTCTTACAAACTCTTGCACAGAAGGGTCATCAGGCACAGTTGCCATAGTGGCTACTTCTGATTTAATGAGGTGTTTATTGCTTAAGTAGTTTTTATTAATTTCTTCTTGTATGTTAAAACCTAAATGATTTAATTTAAGGCCATTTGCTGGCCTTCCACCAGTAGCTAATTGCCATTCATAATCTAGTTTTTCCATCGCATGCTTTATTTCTAAAGCATTTTCATAAAATGTAATGCCATTTTTTTGCTTCATAAGATCAGTTGTAATGTAAATTGAGGCTCGCTGATGTAGACGGTTTACAATTTTTTGAGCTTGCTCAATTTTAAGAGTTTGATGCTCCTGCCCTGGTAAACGATCTACATATTCTTTAGTTTCTTGGAAGTAAAAGCTTGGGGCACTTAAGTTATAATTGGCCAAATCAATTAAC
The DNA here is from genome assembly GCA_938001965.1 of uncultured Bdellovibrionales bacterium. GTDB lineage: Bacteria > Bdellovibrionota > Bdellovibrionia > Bdellovibrionales > UBA1609 > JAHDIR01. Next base: position 3,007 of record CALLBC010000182.1, read on the forward strand.
CTTAAATAAAAGTACTTCAAAGCCTCTTGGTTCTCTTTGCTAATAAAACGATATGCTATTAACCTTTTATAAACTGACATGTTCATGGCGTTCTCACAGCCACTAAGCCTGTCCTCACATTTTTTTGCTAGTTCCTCTAGCCTGCGATCAAATTCAAACATATAGTAGTAAGCCTTTTTAGAGGTCTTTAGGATTGGGCCATAAAACACCTCTTTATCTAGGAGAGCATCTAATGCCTGGGGTGATTTATTAAGTAAAGATGTATACTGGTTAAGCAATAAGGCAAATTCAATGTTAAAATGTTTTTTCTCCAGTTTATTAGAACTCACATTTCTTTGGACCAATGTGTTCATTTTATCTAAGCTTTGGCAGGATAAACAAAGGGCAATTACAAAAAATACACATATTTTAAATAAATAGTTTTTCATTTATTACCTTTCGTTAATAATGCTTTTAAAGTTTAAATAAAAATAATCTTTAGCACTTTTATATGGTACTTTAGCATTTATTAAAACTTGATCATTTACATACTTTAATAGCTTTTTAGACTTCACTTTATTTTTTTCATTATTACAAACTTTATAAAGCTTCTGACCTAAAGAGCTGTTACATTCATTCATATTTTTTATAAGTGTATAAAATGCTTTAAGTTCATCCATGGCACTTTCATGTTCCATTTGTGAAATTTTAATTTTATACTCTGGATTCTCTCCGAGCTTAATTAAGTCATCATAGGAGGCATCTAGTGTTTTAATAGTATTTTCAGTAAATGGTGAACTTTGAATTTCATAAAGATTAAATGACAAGTTATTGCTATCAATACTTTTATAAAAACTTAAGTAGTCCCCTTTTTGGTTTAAAATACTTGTATTGAGGTAAAGGCCAGCAGCAAGGCAAACTACAATAAGACTTAAAACATACTTCATTACTTTATATTAAGGGAAATTTAAACTACTGGGTATGGATTTTTATATATAGGCATTATTTACTGCCTATAGACAACAGAGCTAGGCTTGCGACCTAAGCCTGTGGTCTAGGCAACCATAGGTGTAACTTGTGGTTTTATTTATGTTTAGATGATGGATTAAAAAATTGGTTAGATTAAGGGTATGCCATTAAACTACCCATTATCACCCCAGTTCAGTACTACTGAAAGCCTGTGATCCAAGAAATATAACAATCTGTACCGCCCCCGTTCTGTACCATTAAAAATGAGTAGACAGAGCGAGAGCCACTTTCTGTTGGCTCATTGGCTGGAGAAAAATACTCATTAGTACAAGCTGGGAATGTGTAAGTTCTACTTGTAGTATTAGTTATTACTAAAGAGTAAGAACCACCATTTACAAAGTTTTGCAATGTAATCGTAGAGCCCGATGGGTTTAAGGTAATCATATTACTATTATTAAAGTTGGCAACATTGGTTCCTGTTGTTTCTAGGGAAACAACCTGACCTTGCACTCTTAATTGGCTACTACCATTAATGATTGGAATTTTGTTAGCTGTTTCACCAGTGTCAATTCTAGCGTTATTTAATGTGCCCGAAGTAATCTTTGTTGCTGCCAAATCTGGAATTCTTGCAACATTAAGAGTTCCAGTCGTAATTTGTGATGCTGGTAAGCTTGGAATCCTTGCCGCATCAAATGTACCAGAAGTTACTTTTGATGCAGGCAATGCAGCCACTCTTGCTGCAGCTACTGTACCTGTTGTGATGTTTGAACCATTTAAGTTAGTTACTAATGAACCATTCACAGCTGGTATTCTTGCTGAGGCATCTAACTGAACGATTTTGTTGGCCGTTGTTCCTGTGTCTAGCCTAGCGGAGCTTAAAGTACCAGTTGTAATTTTTGTTGCTGGTAGTGCACCAACTCTAGCAGCTGCAACTGTTCCTGTTGCTATACTTGAACCATTTAAATTAGTTACCAAAGAGCCATTTACTGCAGGAATTCTTGCTGATGCATCTAATTGAACGATTTTATTTGCTGTAGTTCCTGTATCCAGTCTGGCAGAGTCCAATGTTCCTGAAGTAATTTTTGTAGCTGCTAAGTTTGGAATTCTATTCACATTAAATGTTCCTGAAGTAATTTGCCCTGCCGGTAAACTTGGAATTCTCGCCGCATCAAATATACCTGAAGTTACTTTTGATGCCGGCAGTGCACCAACTCTGGCCGCTGCAACTGTTCCTGTTGCTATACTTGAACCATTTAAATTAGTTACTAAAGAACCATTCACAGCTGGTATTCTTGCAGAACCATCTAACTGAACTATTTTATTTGCGGTTGTTCCAACATCAACATTTAATGTTCCACTAGTAGTAATTGGACCACCAGTTAAGCCGGTTCCAGATGCAACACTAGTTACTGAGCCTCCACCGCCCCATCCAGTTGAAATATCTTTACAATTAGCACCTGATTCATCACAAATTTCCGGCGCATACACTGTACCGCTACTATCGATTTGAGCAACAGCTGTTCCACCACTTTTAAAAACAAAACCTCTGTTTGTACCACCTGCCATTTTAAAGTACATATTAAAGTCTGAAGTTCCATCTAAACTTCCTCCCCATGTGGCGTCAGCTTCTGAACTCATATATATTTTGTAGTTATCACTATTCCAAAACCTAACTCCTCTACCAGCCCCAGCTCCAAAGTTAACATCACCAGCCATTGTACTTGTGCCATCAGTTTCTAAAGCAGTACTGCTTAATGCTCCTAAGTAACCCCATTGTGCAGGAGTAATTGTTGTTGCTTGAATATTTTCTAATTGATCTACCTCAGCAGCGCTTAATGTCTGCATTTTTGGATCAGTTTCTGTATAGGAAGTTAATGGAGCACCGGTTAAGCCTCCTAAGTAGCCCCATTGAGTAGCACTGATTGTTGTTGCGTTAATAGTTTCTAATTGATTTACCTCGGTAGCACTCAGTGTCTGCATTTTTGGATCAGTTTCTGTATAGGAAGTTAATGGCGCTCCAGTTAAGCCCCCTAAATAACCCCACTGAGTAGCACTGATTGTTGCAGCACCCATAGTTTCTAATTGATTCATTTGAGCGTTTGTTAACGTTGAATTACCAAGTAATGACCATTGAGAAGCACTAATTGTTGTCGCATTAATATTTTCTAATTGATCTACTTCTGAAGCATCCAATGTCTGCATTGTTGGATCAGTTTCTGTATAGGAAGTTAATGGCGCACCAGCTAAGCCTCCTAAATAACCCCATTGAGTTGCACTGATTGTTGTTCCATCAATATTTTCTAGCTGATTCATTTCTGTATTATTTAGTGAACTGTTTTCTAACAAATCCCATTGAGCAGCACTAATCACGTTTGTGCCCATATTTGTAATATGAAAAGTGGCATCACCTGTTGTTGCTCCACCAGAGATTCCATCACCAGCAATAGCAGAAGTAATATCACCACTGCCAGACCCTGCAGAAACTACCTGCCAGCCGGCATCATTACAGTATGATAATTCATCGCTTGTAGAATCATATTTAATTGCACCTTCAGTTCCTGCGGCACAACCTTCTCCACCGTCTGAAACTTTTATAGTTCCAGCAACATCTAGTGCAGTATTAGGCGCACCTGTTCCACCAATACGAACATCACCTGCAAAGTAGTTGTTATCTGTAGCATGTGCTTGATACAGTCCCCACTCGTTGGTTCCTGTTGAATTACCAATATAAACCCCATATGAGTTTGTTATTGTTCCTGCGATTTCTGATGACAGAAAATACCCACCATATGAGTTAGTCGTTGTTGCTGCAGCAGTTTGATTTCTTGAATAGCCGTATACTCCAGCCATGTTTGTAGTTGTCCCTGAAGCATTATTTCTAGCCTGGCCGTATAGCCCTCTTAAATTAGTTACAACACCAGATCCATTGTGCCTAGCATAACCATAGCCACCCATTAAAGTTGTCATATCTCCAGAACCTGAAATATCACCAAAAGTATACATTCCACCCATTGTGTTTGCGTCTTCTGTTCCAACTTTTTCTGCGTAGATATAGTTGCCATAAACTCCACCGGTAGATACTGCAGATGGGTTGTAATCAACAGATGATCTAACTGAATATTGAGTTCCAGAAGTATGAGTAAGTTCAGGTGAAACAACATGAAGTGGCGAGCCAGGGCTTGTAGTACCTATACCTACATCACCATCATCTTCAATTGTCATTCGCGTTGTACCATCAGTTTCAAAACTAAAGTCATTTGTATCATCTGTACCAATTGTGATTGTGGCACCTTTTGAATTACCACCATCTTTAATATAATCTTCGTTCGTACCAACTGCTGCCACTAACTCCGCCACTGTAACTTCTTTTAAAGAGCCATCTGTGGCATCGTTAAGTAAAAGACTATCATTTGTAGCAGGTGTTGCACCAAGTGCAGTGGTACCAGCTATATCCACAGCTAAGTTTCTATTAACTGATAAATTACCACCACCAGTTAAACCACTAGTATTTAAAGCAGTATTAACCGCTCTTGTATCAACAACATAATTATTATTACCAACAAAAGCGTCAACTTCCGATTCACTAAGAACTAAATCTGTTCTTGTGATCTCTCTTAAACTTCCGCCATCATTAATTAATAATGTGTCAGCTCCAGAAACGGCTCCACTCATATCTGTGGCCCCTGGGATATTAATTGATAAAGATCTGTCTAAACTTAAATTACCGCCACCTGTTAAGGCTCCCGTAGCTGGAGTTGCAATATTTCTAGTGTTAACAACATAATTATTATTACCAACAAAGGCGTCAACTTCCGACTCACTAAGAACTAAATCTGTTCTTGTGATTTCTCTTAAGCTTCCACCATCGTTAATTAATAATGTGTCAGCTCCAGAAACAGATCCACTCATATCTGTCACACCTGGAATATCAATGCTTAAGTTTCTAGTGGTAGTGATATCACCACCGCCAGCTAAACCACCAGCTGCCGCTGTACCAATACTTACACTTGTATGATCAATATGTTCATTAGCAACAAAGTTAGTTAAGGTGTCATGATCAATACTACCGCTTAAAGATGAAATTGTAGCTTCTCGTAAAGCACTGTTAGAAGTATCATAAAGTAAAATACTATCACCAGCTGCTGGAGCTCCAACCAAATCAGTAACACCTGGAATATCAACACTTAAGTTTCTAGTCGACGTTAAGTCCCCACCACCAGTTAAACCACTTGTAGCTGCAGTACCAATACTTACACTTGTATGATCAATATGTTCATTAGCAACAAAACCAGGTAAAGAGTCATGATCAATATCTACAGCTCCCGTACCGTCCCAGTATCTTAATTTATTTGTTGTAGAGTTAAACCAAATTTTACCTTTATGAGCAGCCGGAGCCCCACCTAAAGATGTAATTAAGGCTGACTCTGAAGCTGAAGTATATGTGCCTAAGTTTAAAGTTTTATCTGGGCTCATCGTAATATGACCAGTAGCTAATACATCATTACCATTCATGTTAATTGCGCCAGCCATTGTTCCACCAGCTAATGGTAGTTTTGTTGTATCGCCAGATGGTGCTTGAGCAACAAAAGTTTCAGTTGTTTGATCCCAAACCATGACATAACCGTCACCTGCAGCACCAGTTAATGTTGTACTTAAATTGGCTTGTACTTGTAAGCCACCAATTCTTGAGTCCACATAGTTTTGGTTCACTGCTGCATCACCTGT
>CALLBC010000183.1 GCA_938001965.1 uncultured Bdellovibrionales bacterium
TCTTATACCCTCTAGCTCTTTAGACTGCTGCTTAAACGTCTTAGAAACACCACTTAATGGAGCAACATCTAACCAAGTTTCTTTATTCTTGTACCAAGTTAACATTCTTAAAAAACGAGCTTTGTTCTTAGCTAAAGTGAATTTTGGGTATTGCTCTTCTTTAAGGTCTAAAATATTTTCTACTTCATCAATTACTTTTAAATCAGCATGAATCGCATCAAGTTCAAAACCTGGGTAATCTTCATTCATTGCATCAGCTACAGGAGCTGTTGTGGCTGCCATAGGAGCTGGTGTAGCTGCGTTTGTAGGATTATTCATTTCTGGTGTGTTAGTAGTTGTAGACACTATTGGACCTCCGCTTGGGTAATTGATGGCTTTATACCTTCGTCTAGTACTGAACTATTTTTGATATCGCCTTAAAACATAGTTGTACTATAAAACCTGTATTTTTTCAACAAGTTGCATATTTTTCGCCGGTCTACCTGTAACTGTTACAGCCTCGTACAAAACATACACAGACAATATAGACGGGGTAATAGATAAAAAAGGTTAATTTTAAGTTATGAACTAACAACTTTGCCCGCTAACTTAAAGCCCGCAAAACACAGAACTACACCCATAAAATTAGATAAGAAGAAGTAATTTAAACTAGCTAAATAGCTTTTTTCACTGATTAACTTGAGCATATCTAATGAGAAGCTTGAAAATGTAGTCAATGCCCCTAAAAAGGCTATAGCTACTAACATCCAAGCCCCCTCTTTTAAGCTGCCCGATTCCTTCATGTAAAATGCAAAACCAATAAGAAAACAGCCCACAAGATTGACGAACAGAGTCATCCAAGGGAACCCCGCCTGCATATTAGTAAGCTTTAAACGTATAAAAGCACCTAAGCTTGATAAGACAATAAAGGCAAGAACCATCACACTATTATTCATTTTACCTCCCAAGGCCCGGAATCTAATTTTTAACTGAGTTTATTGTTTCTTATGCAAAGGGCTTAGTAAACAAAATATATCCGTAACTCTATTTTGTAGTTTTAAATTGAATAAAAATAAACTTTGCCTGGTATTGCACTAAACTAAAAGGTGTGAGGTAATTTACTCCTATGAAAAAAGACAAAGCAGAAAAAAACAACAGCACGAAAATTTTTATTGGTTTAATCATCGGTGGTATCATTGGATATATATTTAATATCTGGGGAGCCGGCCCACTAAGAGATGGCATTTTAAAATACGTTGTCTCCCCTGTTGGCATTGCTTTTCTGAGAGCCCTATTTATGGTCGTGGTTCCTTTAGTCTTTTGTTCATTAGTTGTTGGAGTGGCACAACTTGGAAATGTTCAAAACGTTGGTCGCTTGGGCGGCCGGTTAATTTCCTTTTATCTAATTACAACTTTGTTTGCCGTTTTAATTGGTCAGTTTTTTATTTCCACAGTTCGCCCAGGTGATGGTGTTTCTGCCGAAACAAGAGACAGTTCAGTAGCAGCAATGCAAGAACAGGTGGCAAGCCTACAAGCAAAAAGTACAGCCGTGAACGACTCCCTATGGCCTGGCCTTGTTGAAAAAGTGATTCCTAAAAATATTATCAGTGAAATGGCAGCAACAAATATGCTAGCAATTATTTTTGTAGCCATACTGCTTGGAATTGCACTTCTTGCTATTGATAAAAATAAATCTAAAGTGGCAATTTCATTTTTTGATGCCATCTCTGATGCCTGCATTGTGATCGTTGGTTGGATTATGCGAATGGCTCCATATTGTGTGGCCGCCTTAATTATTACGGCTGTCTCCAACTTTGGCTTAGAAGTTATGAAAAATGTAGCTCTGTATATTGGTGTAGTTATTGCCGGTTACTTAACTCACTTCTTTGTTTCCTACTCACTAATTATGAAGTTCATTGTGAAAATTCCAATCAAAGAGTTTTACAAACGTATTTTACCAATTGTTTCTACTGCATTTGGTACAAGCTCAAGTAGTGCAACTATGCCAACCACCATAAGAACATTAGAAAAAAACTTTGGAGTCCCTGAAAAGATCTCCTCCTTTAGTGTGCCTTTGGGCGCAACAGTAAACATGGATGGAACAGCCCTTTTTGAAGTGATAGCAGCCTTATTTATTGCACAAGTGTTTGGCGTTGAAATTAGCCTTACGGGTCAGTTTACATTAGTCATTTTAGTGCTTCTCACCTCCATAGGGGTGGCTGGAGTGCCTGGAGGCTCAATACCAATACTTATTTCGGCCATGGCCTCCTTAGGCATACCACCAGCCGGCATCGCCCTCATTTTAGGCGTGGATCGCTTACTGGACATGGGCAGAACTGTGGTTAACGTAACTGGAGATGCTGCTGGCGCCTTGTATTTATCTAAAATTGAAAACGTGGACCTCAACGGCCATATCCAAGAGACCTCATAAATAATGAGCGATCAAGACAAAGGCTTAGTGGTTCTTAAAAAATTTGATAATCTTCACGAAATTAATATTGTGAAAAGTTTTTTAGCCACCAAAGACATTGAAACAATTATTTTTGATGAACACACAGCTAACCTTTACGCTACACCCGCCGCCTTTTTTGGCATACGCCTGATGGTGCATAAAGATATGAAAGACAAAGCCATCAAAGCACTACAAGAGCAAGAGCAATTTTTGTTTGAAGTTTCAATGGATATTCAAGGGCCACCTTGCCCCAAGTGTGGAGACACAAAAACTGAAATTGAAAACTTAGAACGCAGAGATTTACTTCTGTTTATAGCCTCACTATTTTTTATGTTTCCCATGACTCGTGTATCCACTGAAAATTGGCTATGTCACAATTGTAATCACCAATGGAACAATAAAAATGATACTGGTTCTTTTTGGCTGTTATTTATGATTATTAGATTCGTAATATTTGTTACAATAGCCTTGGGTATTTACAGTTTATACAAAACTTATATTGCTTAATTACTTTAATGTGCGAGAAATTATGTTTTCTGCAATAAAAGGTCTCATGGATAGAAGAATTCTTATTAATTATAAATTAAATCACAAAAAAGGTTCACTAATGAAAATTTTCTTACTTAACACTAATTTATTTTTTTTAATTTTATTATTACTAACTACTGGATGCTCAATTTTTGGAATTCAAAGCGAAGAAAGTCCAACATATAGTATTGTTCATAAAGATCAAAAATATGAAATCAGAGATTATTCCTCTTATATAATTGCTAAAACAACCGTGAAAGCTAACTTTAAGGATGCAAGCAAGGTTGGATTTAAAATTCTAGCAGGCTACATCTTTGGTGATAATACCGCTAACCAGAAGCTAAGTGAAACCTCACCAACTCTTAATAGTCAAAAAGTTGAAAGTACTAAAATACCTATGACGGCACCAGTGACAATGACTTCCCAAGGAAGTAATGAGTGGACTATGTCATTCAGTATGCCTCGTAAATATAACTTGGCTAGTCTTCCTAAGCCAAATGATAGAAGAATAAGCCTTGAGACTGTTCCTAAAAAGCTTTTTGCAGCAATATCATACTCAGGCTCATTTAGTGTAAACAATAATTCAAAACAAGCTGAAATTCTAAAATCATGGATTATCAATAAGACAGATTATGAAATAAAATCTCAAGCCACTTATGCTGGTTACAACCCTCCCTGGACAATTCCTGTGTTTAAAAAGAATGAAGTACTAATAGAAGTAAGTAAAAATCCTAAAAATTGATTTTTATTGAGCTAAAATAAAAAAGCCCACATAAATGCGGGCTTAATTGTAAGTTTTAATTAAGTGGTACTAAGGAATTATTTTTTGATAAATGAAAATGCTTTGAAGTTATCAATCCCAACAGCGTCATCAACACCTTTTGCTGGGTTGTTTTGATAAAAACCCTCGTTCATAAAAGCATTGATTCTAAAAACAAAGTTATCTCTTTGAAAACCATCAAGTCTTACAGCAATTTGTTTATTAATCCAGTCTGATCTTTTATGGTTATGACCATTCAAACCTGCTCTAGTTTCTTTACCATCACTGTGAAAAATTGTTTTCCAGTTCTTACTATTAAGACCTGCTACACTAATGTTTTTTCCAACACCACAGGCATCAACTGTATTATTACAAACTTCTAGCTTTAAGTATTCATTGCTATCCAATCCAATTGGTAAATAATCAAATGAGAAATAAACTATTCCATTTGTTTGAGATAAATCAAATGATTTTGTTACTAAGTATAAGTTATGAACTGAACCAGCTCCAGCTCTACCTGTAAAATATAATGATTTATCGCCATTAGAAGTTTCACCTAAAACACTGTCATCATAAGATTTAAGTTCTACATTATTAGCAGCTGTTCCATTAATTATACGACCATTATCGTTAATAATTGTTCTCCAACTGAAAATGTTATTGTTTGAAGGGGCAATGTCATTTCTTTCAAAAGAGTCACCAACGATCACTTCTGAAGTTTCATTATTGTAACAAGCTGTCTGCCCTTGAGCTTTAAGACAAGTTTGAACTCCGTCAACTGAATCGCCTTCGTCACCAATTAGGTCAGGATTTATTAGGGGGCTAGTAATTTCTGCAACTTCAGCACCGTCTTCTTTATTATCAATGTATTCGCCATCTTCATCAAAATTTGGATCTTTATCTATATTTGCTACTTGATTCACTGATGGTAATACAGTGTCAAAAGCCACTTCCTCACATGAGATTAAAAACCCTACTAACGGTATTAAAAGAATTACATTTATTTTTTTCATTTTAGCTCCCTAACCTAACTAGACTTACGTCCATTTAGTATACAATTCTGGGGCCAACTTTTTGAATTATAGTGAAACACTATTGAGCTATTTATGTATCAATAAATAACAAAAAGTTAAAAAAAGTGATTAGTATTTTTTTATGTTAAGTTATAAAACAAAAATATAATCTTAACTAATAAGAGTTATTTAGTTTATGAATGATTATACCAGTCTTTATTAAATACAATTATTATCTTAGGGAGTTGGGCAGAAACTCTTTGCTTGCTCTTCACTGATTTCATAATCAGGATAAGCTTTAAAGTTTCTAATTCGATCTCTAATCACTTTATATTCATCATTACTTCCGCCTTCAGCATTCTTCACCCAGTACTTAACAGCGTCTTGACCTGACCACCCACAAAACTGCATTAATGATAGAGCCGCTGCCTGCCCCGAGGCATGCCAGCCATTCCAACAATGTAAATACATTGGGCCATGTCTGTAATCTAATATGTTTTCATAAACCATTTGCAAGATAGTTTTCATCTCAGCAGATCTAAATGCTCTTAAGTTTAAATATTTTAATTCATTATTATCTTTTCGCAAAGAATCACATTTGGTCAATTTGGGGGCGGTGTCATAGTTTCTATCATATAAATAAATAGCTGTTCCAAAACCTTCTTCACATAGGTTTTGCAATCCATCATCAGGCAAGGGGTTACGATTATCCCTTCTGTTTGTTTTATGGTAGCGATTATTAGCTCCACCCCTGTAAACTAAACCTGGGAAAACTTGCCTCATATTTCTTGTACCATAGAGGTCATCAAATCCATTGCCACGATTATCAGTTAGTTGCTCATCAATATCTTCAAGATTATAGCGTTGGTCATAAAAGTTTACCCATGAGTTGTTCTCAGCGCTTACTAGCTCTGCCCCTTCTTCACAGGACGTTAAAAAATATGATAAAAATATAATAAAAATAAACGATAACTTAATCATTAGACCCCCTAAGGCATTGAGGTGCGAGTGACTTGCACAAGTTGTTAATGAATTAAGTGAAAAATATTTTTATTTGGTTCTCGTTAGAACTGAATAAAACTAGCCTTCACCTAAAAAGCCTATTGTTAGGCTTTCTTAAGTAAATGATATATTATAATTTCTGAAATTTTACTTTAAAAAGTAAGAACTTGGATCTAGGTCTAAATGTAATTGGCCGTTAGTATACCTACTCATCAAGGTTTCTGCGGCATAGGATAAGTTATTTTTAAACTCACTCACGTCTGTATCTGACATTAACAAGTTATTTCCTAAGTAACCATCCATACTAGAATTTTTAATTATAGCGTTATATAAACTTAATAATTGAAAATAAGTTTCGGCATTCATATGGCTAATATTATCTAAAACTCTATTTTCAATGAATGGGTTTTTCTTAAGTAAACCACAGTCATTATCTTTAAGCATTAGCTCTTCATAAAATGCTGCATCTATACCTTGGCTTGTTAAAAATGGCAAAGTCACTTCTAACAAAGCAGCTTTACGAAGCCTAATAGGCTTTCTAAAATCTTTAGGCATATCTTTTGCTTTTTTAAAGGCTGCCATTAATTTTTTATCACCAGTTGCTTTGATCAATTTATTAACATCTTTTAAGCTTATTCTTTTTAATTGATTACCTTCAATATACGCAAACTTATATTCAGAGTGAGTATTACCAAATCGATCATTTTGTCCAAATAATGTATCTAGAACCAACATGTCAGACACATCTTTCATTGATTTCAATAACGTATAATTTTTTGAATTTAATTGTTTTGGTATAAAGCTAGTCACTGGCTGCGGATTCAATAAGAGAGTGTATGTACTTGCTGACTCAGTCAAAAATCTTTTTAGACGAAGCTTTTGATTATCAGCATGAAAATAAACACCCTTATAAGTTTTTTGCTCACCTCTTGGATTCTTAGATAAAACACCAAGGCTATGAGTACCACCATTAATAACAATTGAACTTTTCTTCTCATATATTTCTGTTGTTAAACGTCTCCAAGTATTGGCAATCATTTCATTAGACTTGTGAACATAACGGTTCGCTCGGCTAATAACTTCTTCATGTGTGTTAATGTCCATTGTTCTAACTACTGCAGGGGGCACTGTCTTAATCCCGAGAGCTCTAGAAATATGGTAATAACCAATAATTGAAGCTTTATTAGCACAAGATGTTGAGTACTTAAACTTTGCCAACTTACCACTGTTTTTAGTATTTGCTTCTTGCGCACAGCTATTTTTTTGAAACTCTAATTTATTCACACCTTTTTTTAATTCAACAATATCAACACCTGGAAATGAGCTATTTAATTTTGGACAAAGTGCAACTGCTGTATTTGTAGCGTTAGAAGCTAAGATATTAAAATCAAGCTTACAAAGAGATTCTTCGTTTTTTAAGTCATTCTTCTTATAATCGGCACCATCAAGTGGGATACTTTCTGATGAAATACAAATTTCACCATTTGATAAGTGATTTGTTGTAGCAAACACAGTTTGTCCACTTGTAATAATAAATAAGCAAAGCAATACTAGCTTCATCCTTCCTCCAAATATAAATTTAAAGGATCAAAATCAGGTATTTACTCTATTTTTACAATAACAAAGAGAGGATTCAGAAATTGTTACATAGCCAATTGGACAAAACCCTTATGGCTTTATCCACCTCTGCCACTGTATAACTACCTGTATTTACTGTTTATTGAACATTTGCTCAATCTCACCATTACCTGGAAGATTGGATAAATCAGGAACCACCACAATTTCAATTCTACGGTTTAAAGCTCTATTTTCTCGAGTAGAGTTATTAATAATTGGTTTAGTTTCACCATAACTAGCAATACTTATGCGCTCACTTGGAAAGCCAGCAGCTGTCATAGTTTTTAAAACCGAATAAGCACGTTCAAAGGCTAAGTTCCAGTTAGTAGTACTATACTTAGACTTCATGGGAATATTGTCTGTGTGACCAGCTATCTGGAAAGACTTATTATCTAAATCTTTTAAAACAAGACTAACTTGCTCTATTTCATCAGCACCATCTTTTTTTAGCTTCGCCGAACCTGAATCAAACAGAATATCAGTGGACATAACAACAACCATTCGGCCTTCCACCATTTTGACTTTTAAACGACCAGCATCAATTAATGATCTAAACTTCCCAGTTAGTCTTTTAAACTCAGAAATTCTACTTTCAGCTGATTTTTTGTAATTCGCTAAATCAACTAAATCACTTTTTAGCTTATCTTTGTCTTGTAGTGAAAGAGCTAACTGTCTTTGTGAATCAATGAGCTTTTCGTCCATTATTGCCATTTCAGACTTATGTTTTTCAAGTAACTGTGTGTATTTTGATTTGCTTACACAACTGGCTGCCAATACTGAAACTAATAGGGCTAGTAGTATCTTCATAATATCAATCCTTTGTTATTATTGCAGAGTCAGACTCTATTTCTCCATAGGAGTGTCTAACAATAACTCCTTCAATCATATATATAATATCTTCCGATATATTGGTTGCATAGTCAGCAATTCTTTCTAAATGCTTAGAAATTGAGCGCCAATTTAAGTAATATTCTACCTTTTCCGGGTTTTCTTTAATTTTTGTACGCGTCACCTTGAAGGTTTGGCGATTGATCTGGTCAATTTCATCATCACTTCTACAAACTTGATGAGCTAAAGCGGCATCCATATTTACTAATGAGTTAATGGCATTTTTAAGCATTTGCCTAGTTTTTTGCGACATATCCTCAAAATCAAAGGGCATATCTTGCACTGACTGCTTAGACATATGCATGGAACGATGGGCGATATTAGAGGTTAAATCACCAATTCTTTCTAGGTCATTATTAATTTTTAAAGCGGAAATAACAAAACGCAAATCAATGGCAACTGGTTGATGAAGAGCTAATATTTTTAAACACTCCTCTTCCACGTCAATTTCATGCATATCGATGTCTTCATCCAATTTAATTACTTTTTTTGCCAGTTCATGGTCACCATTTAATACAGCCTGCACAGCTTTACTTAGGTTAGCCTCAACCATGGCACTTAGCATTAATAGCTTCTTTTTTAACTTCCCTATTTCAGTTTGTAAATGCAATGCCATTTAACCAAATCTCCCAGTGATATAATCTTCAGTCATTTGCACTGAAGGTTTAGTGAAGATCTGTTTTGTGTCTCCACTTTCAATCAAATTGCCCTCATGGAAAAAGTAAGTTTCATCAGAAATACGGCCAGCTTGCTGCATATTATGAGTAACAATAATAATAGTGTAACGTCGTTTTAATTCTGTAATCAAGTCTTCGATGGCCTGTGTCGACCTTGGATCAAGGGCTGAACAAGGCTCATCCATTAAAATCACATCAGGGTTCATGGCAATGGTTCTAGCAATGCAAAGCCTCTGTTGCTGTCCACCAGACAAATCAAAGGCAGAGTCATGTAAACGGTCTTTAACCTCCCCCCATAAGGCCGCTCTTTTCAGTGACTTTTCAACCAGTAAATCCATATCACCTGTAAAGCCATTAATCTTTGGGCCCCAAGTAATATTTTTGTAAATTGATTTTGGAAAAGGGTTTGGTTTTTGAAACACCATCCCGATTTGTGAGCGCAGCTCAACGGGATCAACTTTTTTACTGTATAAATTTTTACCCTGGTAAAAAACTTTACCATCAACACGAGCTGTAGACACAAAGTCGTTCATTCTATTTAAAGATCTAAGGAATGTACTTTTACCACAACCAGAAGGGCCAATAAGTGCGGCCACGGTTCCCTTTTTTACCTGCATATTTACAGAGTGAATGGCTTGTTTATCGCCGTAAAAAACATTTAAGTCTTTTGTTTCTAATATGATTTCTGAATTTTCAGATGCACTTGCACTCATAATTTATACCTTTGATATTTTTGACGTAAGTAAATAGCTAAAAAGTTCATAGCAAATAGTAAAACTAATAAAACAATAATGGCGGCAGCGGCCAGCTGATGAAACTCTTCTTGAGGTTTTGAAGCCCAGTTGTAAATTTGGATGGGCAATACAGTGAACTCATCCCAAATGCTCGCTGGAGTAAAAGCAACAAAACTGAGAGCCCCAATTACAATAAGCGGTGCCGTTTCACCAATTGCTCTTGAAATAGATAAAATCACTCCCGTTAAAATTCCAGGAAGTGCTGCTGGCAGTACCTGTAAAAAAACCACCTGCCATTTTTTAGCGCCTAGTGCGTAGGCGGCCTCTCGTAAACTTAAAGGCACAGCTTTAATAGCTTCTTGGCTTGAAATAATAATAATTGGTAAAACTAAAAGAGCTAAGGTTAAACTCCCCGCTAGTAAACTTCTTTCAAAATTTAAATAACGAACAAATACTGTTAAACCCACCAAACCATAAACAATGGACGGCATACCAGCGAGGTTACCAATATTGATTTGAATCCACTCCACCCACTTCTTTTTGGGAGCGTACTCTTCTAGAAAAATGGCTGCGCTCACACCTAAGGGTATGGCAAAGGCCGCAGTTAAAACTAAGACCCACATACTCCCCATAATAGCTGCTTTAATTCCAGCTTGCTCAGCAAACCTGGAAGTAAAGTTAGTGAAAAAGTCTAAGCTTAACCAACTCACTCCTGAAATAATAATATGAACAACAAGTATCACCAGTGTCACTAAAGCTAGTAAAATAGTACTTTGGCATAAACGGTAAAATAATTTGTCATACAACTTGCGCTTAGCCATTCTTTTTTGATTTACAACAGATTCATGCTCAGTATTACCAAGCTCGATCACACTTGTTAATGAGTCATTAGTATTAGCCATTACACAACCCTTATGCGAGATTTAAACACCCACTGATTACCAATAATATTCATAACTAAAGTCATTAAAAATAGTAAGGTTCCAACAGCAAATGAACTTAAGTACTCCACTCCGCCGGCAGGAGCATCTCCCATGGTTACTTGCACAATATAGGCTGTCATAGTCTGTATGCTACCAAAGGGGTCACCGGTAAGCCTTGCTGTGGCTCCGGCAGCTAATGTTACGGCCATGGTTTCACCAATGGCTCTTGAAACAGCTAAAACAGTGGCGGCACCAATTCGTGATTTCGTAGCAGGGATTAAAATATCTTTAATCACTTCAAATGTATTTGCACCTAGGGCATAGCCGCCTTGTTTAATACTGCTTGGAACTGCACTGAAGGCATCATCGCATAAAGATGCAATCATAGGTAAAATCATAATACCAACCACAATTGCACCAGAGGCCGCATTAAACACTTCAATTTCAGGGTTAAACCACTTCATAAGTGGCGTAATGAAAGTGAGGGCAAAATAACCGTAAACCACTGTGGGAATACCAGCTAATAATTCTAAAATTGGTTTTAAAAAAGATTTTACTTTATCTGATGCGTACTCAGACAAGTAAACGGCCACTAATAAGCCAACAGGAACTGCAAATATAACCGAACCAAAAACAATCCACATGGTTCCGCATACTAATGGCAAAACACCAAATGATTGCGGCTCAATCAGTGGCGACCAGTTAGTGCCAAATAAAAAGCTGATAATTGAAACTTCACTAAAAAAAGCTATGCTTTCTTTGCCTAATAGGACTATTACGGCAAGAGTAGTTAATATAGTAATCGAAACACTTATCAACAAAAATAAGTGTATCGATTTTTCAATAAATAAATTTTTTATATTCTTCAAAATTACCTTTTGAAGCAGGTCTTATTACATACCTGCTTCTTTAAATGCATTATACTTGTTTCGTAAGGCTTGGTACTCACTATCATTTAATGGGATGTATCCCACTTGTTTAATAATACCAGCAGCTTTATCCATTGATTTAGTAATATAAAAATCAACAAACTCATTAACCCAAGCCTTTTTAGAGGCTTCTTTGTTTACATATATAAAGATTGGACGAGATAATGGAGAATAACTTCCATCTTGGATCGTCGCAGGACCTGGCGCAATGGCACTGGCTGTGTCATTTTTAGCCACGGCTAAAGCTCTTAACTTGGCTTTATTAGCTTCGTAATAAGCGTAGCCAAAAAATCCCATTGCATTTTTATCACCAGAAACACCTTTAACTAGCATGTTATCATCTTCACTTTTAGTGTAGTCGTTTCTAAAACCGTTTTTCTTACCAACAATAACTTCTTTAAAGTAATCAAAAGTTCCAGAGTCTGTACCTGGGCCGTATAACTTAATTTTTTCATTTGGCCATGCAGGGTTTACATCTTTCCAAGTTTTAACATCATTATTTGCCCAAATCTTTTTCAATTCACTCACTTTAATTTCAGTTAAAAAACTTTCCGGGTGCACAACAACTGAGATACCATCATAAGCTACCGGTAATTCTAAATATTCAATTCCCTTTTCTTGAGCTATTTTAACTTCTTTGGCTTTGATATGTCTTGAAGCATCGTTAATATCAATTTCGTTAGCTAGGAATTTTTTAAATCCACCGCCAGTTCCAGAAACACCAACAGTTACATTAATCATTTTATTAACTTTACTAAACTCTTCAGCCATTGCTTCAGTGATTGGATACACTGTGCTTGAACCATCAATTTTAACTTGCTTTTTAGATTGGCGACTACCTTTAGTACAAGCTGTTAATCCAATAAGTGATACTGCAAGTAATGCAAATATAATATTTTTAATCATTATAGAACTCTCCTTAATTATTGTTTATCTACAGCTTAAGAGGTAATGCGAAAGTATTAGGGAATTGTTAGGGTTTTATTAGATTTACAAATAAAACTGGAATTTGAATAAATTTTAACTGCTCGCTAAGTAGCTAATTTAAAAAGATTTATCTAGTATCAGCTCAAAGAGTGGGCACTTACCACTATTGTTCTGATAGCTCAATGGTGAAACAGCTACCCTCACCCAGCTCACTATCCACAGAAATACTGCCCCCATGGAGCTGAATCACATGCTTTACAATGGAAAGCCCAAGCCCAGTGCCGCCCTCTTCACGGCTTCGCCCCTTATCCACTCGGTAAAAGCGCTCAAAAATATGTCCTAAATGTTTGGCCTCCATACCTTGGCCATAATCTTTTATTTGAATTTTAAGTTTTGAGCCCTCTTTAAGTAAACTCACCTCAACTTTAGAACCATCGGGGCTATGCTTAATTGAGTTATCAATTAAGTTAACTAATGCCTGTTCTAAAAGTGAAAAATTCATATGCATGGAATAGCCATCACTTTTATCATCTAAGATTAAACTAATTTTTTTACCTAGAGCTTTTTCTTTACAAAGACTCATGGCATTTTTGGCCACTAAACTTACATCACCCATTTCAAAAGTGTCAGGCTTAGACTCTTGGTTTTCAAGTTTTGAAATGGCCAGTAAGTCATCAATCAAAGCCCCAAGCCTTGATGAATGTTTATGGATAATACCAATATACTTTTTGTTATCTTCCGGTGGAAGATCATCACTGTCCATTAAAGTCTCAGAAAAGCCTTGAATTAAAGTTAAAGGTGTTTTTAATTCGTGAGACACATTACCTACAAAGTTACTGCGATGTTTTTCAAGTTTTTTAACATTAGTCATATTAGTAAATACAAATACTGCGCCTGTTCTTTTGTTTTTTCTACCAATGATTGGAGCGCTCTTTACTTGTATATGCAAAAGTTTTTCAGTTTGCCCCATCATGGTACCATCCACAGAAAAGTTTTCATCTAAGTGCCTGCCTGTGCTCATGGTTTGAATTAAAGCCTTATAAAGCTCTGGCACCCTTACAACCTCTGCTAATGTTTTAGGGTCATACTTACTTGTATCCACTCCAAATAATTTTTTTGCCGAGCTATTAATTAAGTATATTTTTTCATCAAGGTCCGTAGCTATTACGGCCTCGTTCATACTAGCTAATACAGCGTCCTTTTCAAAAACCTTGTGCTGCATACCTACTAAACGTTTTTCCACACG
>CALLBC010000184.1 GCA_938001965.1 uncultured Bdellovibrionales bacterium
CCCTATCCATGAGCGCCCGGAAGGCACTGATGTGGGAGCCTTAATTATGACTTCCTTAAAAAAAAGTTCTATTTTAAAAGCTGTTGAAGTTACAATTAGTATGGAGCACCAGGTAGATAAAATTTCTGACTATCAAAACCTACAAGTGTCTAAAACCGTTGTAAAAACCATCCTCAGCTATAACGACTTCATTAATCGCACAACATACTACAAATAGTCCCAATCTCACTTGATAAATCTTCAATTTAATAGTTCCTATTCATGCTCAAACTTAATAAAGAACTGTCACTTACATCGCATCGTCCAATCAGGACGAAGCGCTATAAATAACAAGCTTTTATATATCGCTCTAACGTAAGCTTTACGCTTACTACGAGCTAACATGCGCCAGCCACCATGAGTCACTTCGTGATCTCATGGTGTCAATGCAGGCTGCGCGTGGATAAAAATTATCAATTTGAAGATTTATTAAGTGAGATTGGAGTGGATTATATATTAAAACACTCCATAATCTATAGCTTTTTTAATGCTCATTTCAGACCATTTTAAATACTGTATCTTAATAGCATATGAGTTTTTTCCAGATTTTAGAAAGCTTTGAACCTTAGCATCACCACTATGATCGATCAAAAATTTTTCAAAGGCTGGCAAGTTATGATACTCATTAATGGTCTGCTTTACTTTATCATATAAGTTTTCAATCCCAATTTTTTCTACTTCACTAGCTATATAAGACTTTGCATTAGAGCAAAATCCATTTTTATAAGGAAATATATTTTTTAATATTTCATTACTTATAACCGCAGTATCATCGCCAAATGTTTTTTCAGAAGGGTCAATTGATAATGACCAATGATCAAGGTTTAACCCTATTGGCCCCAAAACGTACCATAAAAAGGAAAACTCTATCAGAGTACTTTTAATACTTCCCTCTGGAGGCTGACCAATTGGCTTTAACTCTGAAGGTAAACTCTCACTATTTTTAGACTTTTCGCCACCAAATTTATTTTGGCTATTTAATAAATTATCAATAACTGTGTTATAATTATAACCATTTTTTTCTAAAATCTCTTTAAAGTCCATGCTTCTTCTTCGTAACCCTGCTTTATTGAGTTCTACAAGTTTTTCAAAAACATTACGAGGTACATCTATATTTTTTAAATTTAGTAACTTTTTAAAATATTCATCATGATGAAATATCATTTCATCAGTTAAAAAGTCATTCGGCTGCCACTTAACTTCAAAATTTTGATACTCATTTTTTAAACAGTAATTTAAATAACCAACTAATTTCTGAACTAACTTTTTATTTTTATCTAAATTAAAAATAATATTCTCTCTTCTACATTTATTTAAGCCTTGTAAATTATCATGTAATTCAGGACCATTAGCTTTAATCTCATCAGGATTTAACAAAACTTCTTCTGAATATTTTTTGTAAAAAAATATGGACACTGGATCAATTGATTTAATAAACTTCCATTTAAAATCAACTCCTTCGTCAATTTTTTTAGTAATAGTCTCAACAGCCTCTTTTTCAATTTTAAAATTAAAAGACTCTCCCACTACAGGAATACTATTGGCCCAAAAATTATAACTATCCCAATTTGGCTTCCTGTAGGCTGTATGACAAGCTGTACACTTTGCAGGATTTACAGTTACTTTAGGGTTTTTAAAATCACTATTGAATTCAACATCTACAAAATTAAATACTTTATTTTTGTCACTCCATAGCATGAACTCAATATTGTTATATCCACGTTCTTTTACATCCATATTAATTGACATAATAGTTCCCGTAGAATTTGGGCCTATGCGCTGATCTTGACCATAAGAATATTTATTTTTATTCCCAAAGAGAATAAACCTTGGGCCATGAAAACTTGCACCTTGTAGGGACTTACTAGAAATTAATGAAGTTACTTTATTAAAAATTCCCTTAGGTAGCTTATTTAAAAAGGTACTCATATGAAGCTCATTATCACCATCTAACTCTACTAAATAATCAATAATTTTTTTATTATTCTCATCAATAGAAGCTAAATTATCAGGTGTGCAGTATCTAAAAAATGTATTTTCATCACCAAACTTAATATTACTTTTAGCTTTTTGATCAGCATCAAGACTTGCAGGAACTCTTTTTGAATTTAAGTGGGTACAGCCTATTAAAATTAGAACCATTATTGGAATTAAGCATTGCATTACGATATTATACTATAGGTAAAATTTTTTGACTAGAAAACTTAAAACTAAACATCTCATACAGACCTTTGACTAAGGTTTCTACAAGCAATACCACCCTCACTTAATTAATCCTCCTTGATATTTCCTATCCACGCACAGCTAGCATTGACGCCATGAGATCACGAAGTGAGACTAATGGTGGCTGGCGCATGTTAGCTCGTAGTTAGCGCAAAATTTAGGTTTGAGCGATATACAAAAGCTAGTTATTTATAGCGCTTCGTCCTGATTGGATGATACGATATAAGTGACAGTTCTTTATTAAGTTTTGAGCATGAATAAGAAATACCAATTTGAAGATTTATCAAGTGAGGTTGAAATAGACTTTATTTGCTACGGCCTTTGTTGCTTCCAATTCAAGTTTCGGGTATTTTTGTTAATACGCACAGAGGAGTACAATGAATTTACAAGACAAATATGCCCCAAACTCCATTTGCTTTGGTTGCGGACCAGCCAATGAAAAAGGATTGCAAATAAAAAGCCTTCCCATTGATGATAGCAACACGGAAGCCGTTTTTACTCCTGCCACTCATCACGAAGCCTTTCCCGGCATGATCAACGGGGGAATTATTGGCTCACTTCTAGATTGCCACTCCAATTGGACTGCTGCCTGGCACCTTATGAATAAGTCAGGATTAGATCACCCGCCCTGTACTGTTACTGCCTACTTTAATGTTAAACTTTTAAGGCCCACCCCATCAGGAGTTGAGCTCAAATTAACTGCCACAGTGAGTGAAGCTAAAGAGGATCGGGCAAAAATCACCTCTGAACTCATTGCAGGAGATAAGGTATGCGCCACCTGTGAAGGCTTATTTGTGGCTGTAAAGCCTGGACACCCCGCCTATCACCGCTGGCACTAGGCTCAGCAGTTGCGGCTTGCCGCATTATATAGCAACCTCTTAAAAGTAGACCCCGTTGTTTTTCCAAGTTATATTGTTCACTTATGATTTATATCCTCGGTTTTATTAGCTTTATTATTGGTTTTTTTCTTGTGGTTTTTATGAGCTATTTAGTTCGTAAAAATATTATTCGTGAGGCCAAGCAAGAGGCCGCAGAGCTTGTTTCAGCTGCACAATCTAATAGTGATGAAATTTTAACTGAAAAAGAACGGGAGTTTGAAGAGTTTAAACATGAACTAGAATTAAAGTCTGAAAAAGAGCTTAATAAATACAGTCAAAATATTGCTGCATTGAAATCTAAAATTGAAGATGTTCAAGCTGGCCATAATTCTAAATTTCAAGTTATCCATTCTAATATTAATAAAAAGAAGCAACGCTATGAAAGAGAAAAGTCATTTCTAGATGCTGAAAAAGATAAACTTAAAAAAGTAAGACAAAATTACAAGAGTAAACAAAAGTCTTATGTGGAAGCCTTAAAAAATGCAGTTGGCCCTGAAGCAAGTGACATAAAAAGTAAATTAAAAATTGAAATTGAAAACGACACTAAAACCAAGGCTGTAAAATGGGCACAAGCCATGGAAGAGGAAACGGAAAGAACTTCTGAGCGCACTGCAAGACAAATTCTTGATGTGGCCTTAAACCGTTTTGCAAGGCCTTACTGCCCTGAGCGTGGAATTCAGTATGTTAACTTAAAAAATGAAGCCACACGCAAAAAAGTATTTGGCCCTGAACGAGCAAACTTAAAACTGATTGAGAAAGAATGTGGTGTTGACCTTATATTTAATGAAGAAATGAACTCCATATCCGTTTCTGGCTTTGACCCTGCAAGAAGAGAGCTTGCCCGTGCCAGCCTTGAGCGCTTACTAACAGAAAAAAATGTAAACGAAAAAAGCATTGGAACTGTTATTTATAAAACCAAAAAAACTTTATTTAAAAAAATTAAAACAGATGGTACAAAACTGTTTAAAAGCTTAAAGCTGCGCAATGTAAATACAAATATCATCAATATGATGGGAGCCTTAAGATACAGATACTCTTATGCACAAAACCAGTACTTCCATTGCAGTGAAGTGGGATACTTATGCGGCCTACTATCCTCTGAGCTAGATTTAGACGTTTACAAAGGGCGAAGAGCTGGAGTTCTTCATGATCTGGGTAAAGCAATGGATCATAGCATTGATGGCGGACATGCTGTCATTGGTGCTGACTTTATTGAAAAAAATGGTGAAGCAGAGGATATCGTGCATGCCGTGCGCGCCCACCATTACGACGTACAACCATCAACACCACTTTGTTATTTAGTCATTGCAGCTGATGCCCTATCTGGAGCTCGCCCGGGTGCCAGACGCTCCACTGCCGACGCTTACATGCAAAAGATGGGACAATTAGAAGAAATTGGAAATAGTTTTAAAGAAGTTATTGATACATTTATTATGAGTGCTGGCCGCGAAGTAAGAGTTCAAGTGGACTCTAAAAAAGTGGATGACTTAAAAGCTGTAGACTTAAGTAAAAGAGTGGCCAAGAAAATTGAAGAGCAATGCACCTACCCAGGCCTAATTAAGGTGACTGTGGTTAGAAAAACTCAAGCTATCGAAACGGCAAAATAAAAACGAGGCGTAGGCCTCGTCATTACTCTCAATTTTTTTATAATTTATTCTGCTTTACAGTCGTATGTTAATTCAACATCTACCCTTGCTGGTATTGATGGCGTTAAGTGCAATCTCTTTTTTATAATTTCTTGTTGAAAAGTCATACCATTACTGGCCACTAATTTAATTCCGTTCAGAGGGTTACACCTTAAAGGAATATCATTCAATGTTTTTTGAATACTTTTGCTAATGGCATCTAGCTGAGAAGTATAGTCAGGAATACAAATATCACCTAAAACTCCACCGGTCAGTCTTGCAAGCTGTGCATGAAATACACCGTTGTCTTCTTTATCTACTGAACAATCAGACACTCCCCTTTGCTTAACAATGGCATTAACTGTAAATGCTGTTTGCGGAAGCTTTTGCTCAGCTAACTTTATTAAGTTTACAGGATAATTACCTGTTCTTAGCTTTATACCTTTTATCCAGTGACTAAATTTTTGGCTCGAGCTACAATGATCTGCACACTCAAGCTCATCTTCGTCAGAAAGTATAACAACCTCTAATGGTATATTTTTTTGTAAACAGTCCGTATTTTTTTCACTGGCTATCATATTATAGGCCGCTTCAATGGGAGCCTCTACAGATGACCCCCTGTAGTCTTTAATACTGTCTGCTGTTTCAGAGAAAACACTAGCAACATTTGCTGTTTGATTATTTAAAACAGAATCACCATTTGTCCAGCGCTTTACAAGGCCACTTTTAAAGGCTGAATCATCAGCAATAGTATAACATATATTATAGTGTACACCTTTAGCCTCCAAACCTTCAATGAATCCAGCCATACGGTTGGCCAACTCTTTATTTTCTTCAGCCATTGAGCCTGAAGTGTCAAAAACAAATAGTATATTAGTTTTACTGTTTAACTCTGGGTTTTTTGCACTTTCATTAACAGTGTAAGTAGTACACTTATCATCATTACAAGTGATCCCACTGGCTAAAAATGCCTGCTCATCGCCTGAAGCAAAATGAGTTTCTGAACAGCCAATAGATAGTAGCCCAATAAGTGCAAATAACGTGAGTTTTAACATAATCCCCCCCCGAGGTTTAATCTAATCAGTGTATTAAAATGCAATACTATTGCCAACTTTTGTCACTTTGAAACA
>CALLBC010000185.1 GCA_938001965.1 uncultured Bdellovibrionales bacterium
TGGCTGGGAAGTCCGCTACGAGCCACATGCCATTTGTGATGTACTTATGCCAGATTACATTAAGGGGCTCTGGAGTCAGCGTTTAAGGTGGGCACAAGGAGGCTTTGAAGTCGTTTTAAAGTATTTTAAGAAAGTTCTAAGGCAAGGGAGTGTTGGCATGCGACTCATCCTTCTTGAGTATACACTAACAGTACTATGGGCTTGTCTGTCTCCTCTATTTTTAATCTCTTTTTTTATGGGTTTAATTTCACCTCAGCTCGTAGGTTTTTTACTATTTTTTTCAGGGCTTTGCACCTTGGTACAATTTACAGTGGGCTACCTCCTTCAAAGAAGATACGAGGAATCATGGAAAATTGGCGCACTCATTTTATGGTACCCATATATTTATTGGTTAATTAATAGCTTAGTTCTTTTAGCTGCAATTCCTAAAGTCCTATTTGGGAAAAAGCATAATTTTAGCAGCTGGATAAGCCCAGATAGAGGAGGAATAATAAATGACTAAATTTATTGAAGTTACAATTACATACTGTTTTTGGCTAGCCTGGATCGCCAGTGGTTTCTACACACTTCACTACGCCCCTAATATTTTAGGTCAATTCGATAATATAGCGCAAAAAGTTATGATTCTGGAGCTGACGCCAATACTAGCACTGTTTGTTTTTTTAATATTGTTATATTTAGTAAAACAATTTGAGAGAAATAATAAGGGTAAGATATTTTTCCCATTAAGCTCAGACCTAATTTGGAGCCAGCAACTCACTGAAATTACTAAAAATACTAAACTATTAGAAGTCAAATTTCTCTCAGCTGGACTCAATTGCCATATAGAGCCCAGCCAATATAATTTTAAACAAAAAGAACTATACTTTTTAAATAAAAACGTCCTATGATCTATGAGATTTAAAGGGAGGATCAATGAAATTTTTAACACTTTTTTTAACTCTTTTACTTTTCACCAGTTTATCTTTTGCTAAAGGCAAAGGAAAAGGCGATGATGAAGCTCTTTATGTCGTCCCTGCTGCGGCTGAATATATACAAAATTCTCGCTTTATTATTGATATAGTTGAACCATTTAAAAATTCTGAAACTAAAATAATTTCTTATATATTTCCTGCTCTACTTGTTGGCGAAAAAAATCGAGTTATTGAATTTACTAGAAATGCCGAAGACCCTAGTTTATGGCATTCTGAACAACTCACCGCCTCTTGTGTTGCTATTGATGATATTTTTTCTTGCAATATATATATGAATAAAAATGATTTTATTAGCAAATTTATAAACTCAACTATAGATTTAATTTTAAAGCCAACAGTAGCTGAACAAAAACTAAATTTAAACTCTAAAATTAGTTTAGAAAAAACTAATAACTTTATCGACACCCTAACCCATCACACTATGGAACAAAGGAATATTTTTAAATCTGTAGCTAAAGCTTTTTATCATGGCGAGCCAGCAGGTATATTATCTTATGAATTTAAATAATTTAACAAATCAAACAACCGGGAGGATTTATGAATAAATTCTATCTATTAATTGGTATTTTTTTAATCTCTGTCTTTTCATTTAATTCCAATGCATCAATGTTAAATATTGATAGCATCGAAGAGCTTGTAGTCTCTGATGAAATGGGATGCGCAAGAATGAAAAAACACACACAAAGTAATAAAAAAATAACCTGTTGGGGGCATCAAGTTGGCACAGAGCCAATCGAGAAACCTAATAATTTGGCCTCTATTGGTTTTTCAGACCTTAAGAATCTTTCTCTTGGAGGGTCTGGCAGTAGTCTTTGTGGGCTAAGCAAAGGTAAAGTTTACTGCTTTGGTACTAAATATAGTAGTACCTCTACGGGAAAAAGTATTTCTGAACTAAAAAATGTAAAGATCTTAGCTAGTAGTAAGAGAGGGTACCATAGCTGTGCAATTAAAAAGAATGGGTCAGAGCCTTTTTGTTGGGTGAATAACACTTCTGTCTCTTGGCCATCTTACCCAAGCACCTTTATTTATGACATCCCAGAGCTATGGGAGGCTGATATGCTGTCTCTTGGCGATAGTCATGGTTGCGGTGTTACTAATAATAAAATTTATTGCTGGGGAAAAATTAAAAAACCCGCAAACTTTATAGGAAAAATCACAGCCATTGAAAGTGGATCAAGACATAGTTGCGTTATTTCTGATTCGAAAGTTATATGCTGGGGAAGCAATAGTCATGGCCAGGTTGATGTGCCAAAAGGTCTCGACAACGTAAGTGAAATATCCCTAGGAACTCATCATAGTTGCTCTATAGTTAATAATAATGTGACCTGCTGGGGAGATAACAGTTATGGTCAAATAGATGTTCCTCTAGGCTTAATCAATCCAAGAATGCTCGTGTTACCCCATAAATAAATGACACCGAAGAACTGATTGATTCTATAGCCGATTTAATCATTATGCAGCCTCCTTCCTGATGTTTATTTTACGCAATACTTCAAAGAACTCTTTTAATTTTATCTCTAAATTTAGCTTCAGTTCAAATGGATCAAGTGCTAGTTTTTTCATTCTTAATTCCTCTTCTTGTTCTTTTGTTAAAATTCCACTTTCGATGACTCGTTGATAAGGTGTTTTTGGTTTGTCATATTTCTTTTTTATTTTAGCTCCAATTCTTATTTTTTCTTTTAATTTAAATGTTGGCAAAAAGAAGTTTTGTAGTGGGTTCCAGTAGTTTTTGTAAATATCATTCATTAAGTCTACAAGCTCTTGATCTTCAAACCTTTCATAGCCAAATAGCTCCCGTACGTGAGTGAAATTTTTTTGTTCTACGTAGCAATTGTCATTTTTCTTGTAAGGCCTTGAACGAGTAAAGTTGATGTTTCTACCTTTAGTAAACTGAAGCATGTTTTTATTTAAAAACTCTGTTCCAGAGTCTGAGTTGATGGCAAGTAATCTGAATGGCAAAGAGTTCTCAATGTCTTTAAAATTTTGCTTTATTAGGTAACCTTTCTTGCTTAGCATGGCTCTGTTCTCTGTCCATGTAGTAAATATATCGGTAACCGTGAGTGAACTAATAAAAGGTCCTTTTGCGCTGTTGCCACAATGGGCAACAGTGTCTGTTTGTGTAAACCCTGGTCTTGTGATTTTGGAGTCCAAAGTATTTATTGGAACTTTGTTCTTCATATATCTGGCTGGACACGTTGTTGAGAGACCTTTTGTACATTTACTTTCAGCTCTGATCCCTTTCAAGTAACGATCAATTGTTGTTGCACTCATTGTATGGAGTTGCATTTTTAAATGAGCTGGGCAGTCCTTATATTTTGGAAGCCAGTCCTTGAGGGCTTGTCTCATGCGTTTTGGAGAAATTCGCTCCATCTGTATCCACAGATATTTTAGGTGTGGCAGAAGTTCTTCTTTAGCGTAAACAAGAGGGCGACCTTGAGTTTTTAATGGCTCACTTCTGGGGGCATAATTTAAATTTTGTAATCGCCTGATGAGATGTTTTCTTGATCTATTAGTAATGAGCTCTGCATGGTCGAGTAGCTGACCTTTTTGTATTTTAGAACTAACTTGATACTTTTTATTTATTGCGATTAAATACTGGTCTACAGCCTGGTTGTTCATATTTGTCGTTGCTCCATAAATAAAATTGAATATTCTAGACTTAAATTTTACTAGGTGCTGGACTAATGAGGTAACCAGGCTGAACCCCATAAATACATCACTATACTTTTGTCTTAGTTTGAAACGCTTCGGTGACGTTATTTTCGGATCAATGCGATGCTAAGTGTTGGAAATAATAAATCTTGTGTTGTTACTGATACCGGCGTAAAATGTTGGGGACATACGTTCCCTTGGTCTAATATTAACCCAATCGGCGTAGACAAATCTAGCCAAGTTATGGTTGGCCGCGCTCGATCATGTTCACTTAGCGAAAATAAAGAGACAATTAATTGCTGGGGGTTTAAGTCTTATCAAATTAACTTAAAAGATACTTTTAAGGTTATTCCAAAAGGGTTTTATTCGGGACCTTTCGACTGTATTTATGGAGATTTTGGTTATGAATGTTTTCGTCATCCCCAAAGGTGGGATAGTAAACCTAAAAAAGTCTCGAGTTCAAAAAAACCTGTAAAAGATTTTACTTTGGACTGCCAAATTTTCAAGGACAATTCGTTTGACTGCCCAGGTATGAATGGCAAGATCTTACCACCTTTAAGTGAATATCCAAAACTGAGTACCCCTATCAAACTTAGTTCAAAAAATAGGACTGCTTGTGTTATTGATCAAGGCAAACTTGTCTGCTGGGGTGGATACATTGTCAGCAAAAATATTCCTTCAAAAATTACAAATCCTGATCAAGTGACTGTGGGTAAACTTCACGCTTGCGTCATTCAAAATGATGAACCTATTTGCTGGGGCTCAAATTATTTTGGCCAAATTTCTATTCCATCAAACCTAAAGAAAGTGAAAAAAATATTTGCCGGTCACTCTAATACTTGCGCTATTGATATGCTTAATAAGCTTCAGTGCTGGGGCGACAAACGCTATGGCAAGAATATTATCCCTAAAGATATGCTCAATGTAAAAGATGTATCCATTGGAAAAAAACATATTTGCGGAAGTACATTAGACGACGTTAAGTGCTGGGGAGAAAATAAACGTGGGCAAACCAACGTCCCACTTAAACTTAGTTTGTAAACTATAAAGGAGAATCAAATGAAAATTTTAATTTTTGTATTATTTATATTTCAGGTTAGTAGTTACTGCTTTGCTAGCTGCCCAAAGATGCCAGTTCCTCAAAATCCAAACTTAAAGGGAAATAGATATTATAAGCCTGCTAAATTTTTTAATGCGAAGTCTTACATTGATAACAAAGATAGAACATGTACTTTTACTTACCCAACTACTCGCACTAATACTGACAAAATTATAAAAGCCATTTTTTTTGGTGCCCCTCTTGAGACTGGAGATCTCTACTACAAAAGAGTTTGCGAATTATATGGCATGAAGAATTTTAAAAAAGTGACTTTTGAAGGGAGTAGCGAAGATGTCGCTTGCCCAGGACAGGAGATAGCTTGGGACGGTCACTTATATCGTGATATATCGAACATGAGTGACTCTAGAGAGGGCATGGGATGTACTTATATTCATCAAATAACTTGCCACTGGTAATTTACTTCTTATCTAAAAAATTAAAAGAGAAAATTCATAGTTTACTCAATTTGTATACCAACCTAGAATTTTTATTTTTTAAAACAAGCAGGTATTTTATCTTATGAGTTTAAATAATTTAACAAATCAAACAACCGGGAGAGATTTAATGAATTTTTTTATAATTTTTAGTTTTCTATTTTCTATGCAAGCTTCAGCTGAATATAATCCAACACCTCAAGAGCTCGTCAATACCTTTGAAAATGCGGACCAACTTTCAGATGAAGGGAGGGTTAATTTAGCAGATTTATACGACGCTTATTCAGTAGACACATCATCAAATATTATAACTCAAGAAATTGGTTTCTCGGTCCACAACAATGGTGATAATCGTAGAGTGTGGGAGAGATATACTGTTCAAACTTTAGACACTAAATACTTTCAAAAAGATTGGGTTATTGGTCATTTTTATTTTTGGCCTTTTATTTTGAAGTTATCAAACGGTCATCCCGCAAAATATCTAGTTGAAGAACTCAAAGATGGATATTTGACTTATTTGGCCGATGAATATGGTGTGGCGCTCTTATTTTATATGAAGCCATATGTAAAATGGGCACGCAATGATGATGGAGACTTTGTATCCTTAAAAACCAAAGGTAGTGGTACTATTATTAGACAATGTCGCCCTAATCAAAATTGCGAGTACGCCTTAAAAGTTGGCTCTAAGTACACTGTTTTTAAAAAAAGATTAGACGTATGTGATTGGATGCCTAAGCATTTTAAACACCCAGATTCTAGTGTATGTGATTAAATTATATTAATAAATTGTGTAAGCGCAATCGTTTGAAATAAAAAGCCTAGGCCTAAAGGCCTATATTAATAGAACGTGTAAAAAGAGAACTATGGACGAAGCCACTTTTTCGACTTAATTCTCTTTTTAGTATGTGCCTGACACCGACTCTGCTTTAGTGCTTATCTCACTATTATTTGTGACCGTATTTAAAGCACTGGTGATATTCTGAACAAATAAATCTAGTACATGATTAGACTGATCTACTACAAATGTTCCATTAAATTTGATTTTAATGCTATCATCTGTTTGAAAAGAGCCGTTGCTATTTGTAAGTTGAACTGTCTGTGCAGATAAACAGTCTGAGTCCAAATCAAACTCTATTCTCTCATAAGTCCCCGG
>CALLBC010000186.1 GCA_938001965.1 uncultured Bdellovibrionales bacterium
AAATAATTTTTTTGCCGAGCTATTAATTAAGTATATTTTTTCATCAAGGTCCGTAGCTATTACGGCCTCGTTCATACTAGCTAATACAGCGTCCTTTTCAAAAACCTTGTGCTGCATACCTACTAAACGTTTTTCCACACGTGCCACTAGGTTGTTTAAATTTTTATTTAAAGCTAAAATCTCAGGCGTTTGATCGTTAGAGTAACTAAATCTTTGCGCAAAAGACCCATCTCTAAATTTTTTAGCAATGGCTGTAATATCGTCTAATTGCATGGCTGTACGGTATGTGCACTTCCAAGTAAAATATAAAACCTGTAATAAACAAACCGTAAATGCCACAAACAAAAATAGTAAAAAACCAACCTTTTCAGGAGCAATATTTACACCGTTATTTTTATAAAAAAACCAAGCCACATAGGCTGAAAAACAAACCAAAGTGATTTGAACAGGTAAGATAAAATAGAGAAAAGTCTTTTTCATAGCGCTTAACTCTTATGTGCTTGTACTCAAGTAATTAATCAATCTAATTCTGAAATAACAGCTTGCTTCATGCTAAGTTGAAGCTAACAGTAACCTAAAAAAGCATTAGTTTACTTTGCATGAGGCTCCGTTTTCCCAGCCCCAACCATCACCGTCTGGGTCTGAGTTGGCACTAGCACATGTAGGATGCCCACCATTATTACTTCCTGAATTATTGCTTCCAGAATTATTAGTTGTGGATGAGTTATTGTTATTTGAATTTGTACTATTTGTTGAATTCGAACTTCCTGTAGTCGCCCCATTCAAATAACTTTTAATTTGATTGATCTCATTGCTAGAGCAGTCTGACCTTCTATTATATCTGGCTTGGGTAACATGGTTAGTAAAACCCTGTCTACTATCAATTTGTTGATACTTACCTTTAGACTCAGCTAATCTTTTAATTTCAGACTCAACTGTTCTTCCACCTTTAATCTCGCAAACTTTATCGCTTAATACAAAAAAGTAATCGTTAAATGCTTTGGCAAATATCACTGGTTTATTAACTCCGGCAAAGCCACCATTTGATGTATTACTATTTTGCGTCGTGGTTGTTGTTTGAGCACTACCAGCTACCACTTTGCAAGAAGCGCCATTTTCCCAACCCCAACCGTCACCATCTGCATCAGTAGTATTTGAACTACAATCTGGGTGGCTCGTTGTATTAGGGTTACTGGCTGTCTGAGTATTAGTAGCTGCAACAACACTGGCTTGAAAGGACTGATTACTCTGCACTTGCTTACGGCCATTAAAATATGAATATCCAAATCGTCCAACATAATTGCCTAATGCATCTCCAGCCACAGAAATTTGGAATGTGCACTCACGTTTTACATTTCCTCCAGGAGCTTGGCTCAGACTATATGGATACAGAATGGTACCAACTGAACAAGTTCCTCCACTATGAGACCAAGGCTTATCAAAACTATTAACACTAGTTATTCTACCATTTGATTGCCCTTTATTAGTTAATCTACAGTTTATTAACTTACTCTGTCCAACACGTAAAGAGACAGTACGTGGAGTACACTGAGATTCAAAATTTGCAGGTAGAACTACAGTTCCAGGCTGGGAGCCTACAACTTTGCATGAAGCACCATTTTCCCAACCCCAACCGTCACCATCTGAGTCAGAGCTTGCACTTGTGCAATTTGGCTCATTACCAGCATTGAGGTTTTGCTGGTTAGTTACTATAGTAACATTTGCGCCTGTGGAGTGATTGCCGCCAACTACCTTACAGGTTTTATTGTGCTCCCAACCCCAGCCATCACCATCATTATCTACAGCATTAGAACTACAAATTGGAAAAGTAACCTGACCTGTGTTATTTACATTTTCAGTACTTGTTGCTTGATTATTGTCACCAGTATTACCTACAGCCTCATTAGCCGAATTATCTGCATTAACATTTAAGCCAGTACCTGGAGTGTCTGCCGATCCGCTTACTTGATTATCAGTTGTACTTAAAGCCCTACATGAAGCTCCGTTTTCCCAGCCCCAGCCGTCTCCATCAGGGTCACTTGCATTTTGAGTACAGTTAGGGTGATTAGTTGTATTTGATTCTGTAGTTGAATTATTACTATTATCTTCATTATTAGATACAGTCCCACCAATTTCAGTGTCATTATTGGCTAAACTTCCAACAACACAAGATGCACCATTCTCCCAGCCCCAGCCGTCACCATCTGCATCAGCAGTATTTGAACTACATACAGGAGCATTTAAAGCACTAACTTCTTCAGCTGTATAATCGCTAACCCCTCTTTTAACATAGTCAATGCAACGAAGATCATACCAAAACACATGAGACCTTAAGTTATTATTACCTCGGTTTCCATCAAAATAATTAGTCTCACATGTGTTCATTGTAACAGAGAATCTTTCAGCACCTTGCTCCTTTTTTTCAAGATTATTTGCTAAATGCTCCTCTTTAGTAAATGACATTGACCATGCATTATAAAGCCCAGAAACACGATAAGTATTACCCACAAGCCTAATACTATTTATACGGTTATCAATAACATCATAACTAAAGGCAAAACAATCTTCTTCATCAAGAGCACCTTTACACATGTCTTCAATAACACTTTTTAAAACAGGATCATAATTACGAGTTTCAATATCACGAAAACGATCAGCAGGCTCAGTTATATCAATGGTTCTTGTTAATGTTTTCCCAGCAAATGTCACCTCAATTTTTAACTGCTTACCAGCACTAATTGAACCATTTTTATAAAAATATCCAAGGTTTAAATTATAATGAAAAAATGATGCCACTCGATTTTGTTGCGCCTCTTTTGTTCTTTTAAAAAATTCATTCCCATTAGATAAAAAGCGAACAGTATATTCATCACCAACCTCATAATTATAAAGGTGCGCAAAAACCTGAAGCTTTCCGTTAACAGGCACTGAGTTCACCGAGGGGTTAATTGTATTTTGTTTTACGTCATAACCGCTCCAAGTGTAATGGGCATCAAATATCTTTAAGTTACTAATATCTGCAATAGGTTCATCATTATTATCCATACTTTGACTAACATTAGCGCCTGTAGAATAAGCAGCCCTTAACCCATTTATATCACCGTCACTTAAATTATTATTTTGTATTGTAAGCTCATTAGTTCCTTTAATTCTTATTGCTGAGTAAAGCATAATTGAGTTAAGGTCAAAATCACCATATTGGATATTCCCTCGGCGATCTAAGTAATCACTAGCTCTCCCCTCATTCACTTTATTCCAATCAATAGCTAAATATCTATCTCGATCAGACCTTTGGTGCTCATGCATAAAACCCAATACATGCAATGCTTCATGGAAAAATACCATTTGGTTAACATTGACCATTCCCATTAAAGGTTTTTCAGTATTATAACCAAGGGTTGCAAATCCACCTAGACCAATTTTATGTGCTTTAAAAATTCTCACATGCCTTTTTGTTCTGGCTTCGGACTCACTAATTTCAACAAATTTAACATCGCCATTAACCTTATCTTTCATAATAGAGTTAAACCGCGTAATTAGCGCCCTTAATTGAATAAGCTCTTGCTTCGTAAATATTCCACGGTTTTCATTATCTATATCACCGCTTACATCATCTTCTAAAATGATAAATGGCACCTCTCCATTTGGCCATTTACTGTTTGCACCACCAACTTTTATTGAAGAAAATATTTTACTTTGGGTTGATTCAGGCCTAGGTACAATACTATCTGCTAGCGCATGAAGGATAGATATTTTTCCATCTTCTCCAACTGCACTTTTCGCAAATACTAAATCATCTTCAACCATATAATGATCTTTATGTTCTTCAGCCGGGATTGTTTTAGCTTTTACTTCACCGTTAGCGTCCAAGTACTCAACCTGTATTGCTTTTATTTCTGGCTCTTCAAAGCCATTTATGGAGCCAAACTCTCCACAGTTTTGAAACAAAAGTAATGTTCCAGATATAAAACAAACTATACTTGCTAAATTCATGTATTTTACATTCATTGTCGCCTCTTGGTGATAATTTAAGTCCTGAGTTCAATATGTAATTCTGTAATAAATAATCGGTATTTAGATCTGTTTGCTAAATAAATATAAATAGAATTGGAGTCTAGTTTTGACGAATTATCTCTAATAGAGATTAATACCTTTTTAAAAATTAATGTTTGAATTAAATGATCTACAACTGTTTAGTCGAGCGTAAAAAAATAGAGTGTAAACACTCTATTTTTTTTACTTAATTTAATTTTGAAGACTAAAGACTAGTCGATAAACTTATACCCAACACCACGCACAGTTTCTATGTACTTGCCGGCCTCACCTAGTTTTTTTCTTAGACCCACCATTTGGAAGTCCACAGTTCTTTCGGTAACAGCGTAGTTATCTCCCCTTATGGCATCAACAATTTGTGCCCTCGAATAAACCCATCCTGGGTGCGAAGCTAATAGTAGTAATATTGAAAACTCTGATTTAGTGAGTTTT
>CALLBC010000187.1 GCA_938001965.1 uncultured Bdellovibrionales bacterium
AATTAGTCAATATAGTATATCAGAAGGGTGGAAATTTGATGGAGATGAAGTGATTGACGCCCAAGTTGTCATTTACTTTATATCTCCAGATATTCACAACTGTGAAAAAATATTTGATGACATAAAAGCTAGGTACCCCAAAGCCGATGTTATTGGACTAACAACTGGTGGAGAAATATACAATGAAGAAGTTAACCATTCTTCTGTAACTGTTGCTGCTCTTGAGTTTTCAAATACACCATTTCAAGTGGTTTCATTAGATATTAAAGAAATTTCGGAGTCTCAGAGTATTGGGAGTAAGATTGGTAAAGAAATTAATAGAAAAGATTTAAATAGTGTAATGTTATTTTCAGATGGTTTATGTACAAATGGTACAGCTTTGATTAACGGTTTAATTTCAGAAATTGGAAAGAATATTGCCATCACTGGCGGCTTAGCAGGTGATAATGAGAAATTTGAAAAAACCAAAGTTGGATTAAATAAGTTGCCTGAAGAAGGTAAAACTGTAGCCATCGCTTTTTATGGTGATAATTTGGTTTATGGTCATGGTAGTGTTGGTGGTTGGGATAATTTTGGGCCTCAACGTATTATAACGAAGGCAGAAGGGAATATTCTTTATGAATTAGACAACCAGCCAGCTCTTGCACTTTATAAAAAATATTTAACTGAGGAGCAAGCTGCTGACCTGCCAGGGAGTGGCCTGTTATATCCACTTTCAATTAGTGATAAAAACAACATAGGGAACGATACCGTCAGGACTATAGTTGGGGTTGATGAACAAGCGCAATCATTAATTTTTGCTGGGGATATTCCGGAAGGCTATATGGCCCGACTAATGATCGGTAGTTTTGATCGTCTAATAGATGGCGCATCCAGGGCCGCAGAGCAGGCTTGTATGGGCGCTAAAGAGATTGAGGGTGATTCATTAACCTTAATGATTAGTTGTATTGGTAGGCGTTTATTGATGGGACAACAAATTTCTGGTGAGGCTGAGGCTGTATTTGATACTTTAAAAAGTGGAAGTAAAGCAATTGGTTTTTATTCTTATGGAGAAATAGCTCCAAATGAAAAAAGTAATATTTGTCAGTTACATAATCAAACAATGACAATAACTCATTTTGGTGAGAAGAAGGCTGCTTAATGAAATTTGATTTAGAATCTTTGCACAAGACTCTTAAACGACAAATTAGAAATCTTGATTTATCTAATAAAGAGGATGTCCATAAGTTGTTACTTTTAATTAGTACAACTTATAATGAAAGTGATATTAATCGTAGAAGAATTGAAAACTCGATGCAACTTATGTCTGATGAAGTTTTAGAGTTGAATAATAAAATACAAAATGAGGCTGAAGTAAAAATTAAAATTGCAGAAAAAAGATCTACTTTAGCTTTAAAGGCAACAAGTGATTTCCTATGGGATTGGTCAATAGATAGGGGGTCAGTTTATATTAATGATATATTAAGAGATAAATTTGGTTTCCAAAGTAAAGAGCTAAAGGATGATTACTGTAACTGGATTCATACTGTTTATGAGGATGACAGGAAAGAATTAGTTCATCAGCTTAATAAGTACCTGCATGGTGTTGAGAGTACATTTAGTACTGAGCATAGGTTAGTTAAGCCGGATGGATCTATAATGTGGGTTTTGAATCGTGGTCAAATTGTTGAGCGTGATAAAAATAATGCGCCAATTAGAATGATTGGAACTCTAGTAGATATCACTCAGAATAAAAAAATTGAGCTTGAATTAATTGAATCTAAAAAAATAGCTGAAAAAGCCAATTTTGCCAAATCAGAATTTTTAGCAAATATGAGTCATGAAATTAGAACTCCAATGAACGGAATAATAGGTATGGTTCAGTTATTTAGCGGAACTAAATTAACTGATAAACAAAATAGTTATTTGTCTGCAATTGATAAGTCATCTGAAATTTTATTAGGTTTAATTAATAATATTTTAGACTTTTCAAAAATTGAAGCTGGCTGCATGGACATTGAGAATGTAAATTTTAATATTGTTGATTCATGTAAGGATGTGGCACAAATCTTATCAGTAAATGCTAAAAATAAAAATAATTCCTTGGAGTTTGCTTTTGAAGAAGATATTCACCCCTATGTAATAGGAGATGATGGAAGAATAAAACAAATTTTATTCAATATTATTGGAAACTCCATTAAATTTACTGAGTCAGGAATCATAAAGTTAGGTCTATCTCAGGTAAATGGGAATTATAAAATCATGGTTTCTGATACTGGAATTGGTATAAAAGAGGAGAGGTTACCTTCAATTTTTAATAAATTCGAACAAGAAGATACCTCAACAAATAGAAAGTTTGGTGGTACGGGACTCGGGTTATCTATCACGAAAAAAATAGTTGAGCTATTGAATGGAAAAATTAGCGTTACGAGTAAGGTTGGTGAAGGTACAAGCTTTGAGATATTACTCCCTTTGGCTATCAGTAAAAGATCTACTGTTAGGCGAAGTAAGCGTAGTAGTGTTCTAAATAATAGTTTAGATGGGAAACATATTTTATTAGTCGAGGATAACTTCATTAATAGCACAGTAATTAAAGCTCTCTTAAATAAAAATAATTTAAAAGTGACACATGCAGGTAATGGCCAAGAGGCAATTAAGGCTATTGAAGAAATTCCATTTGATTTAGTACTGATGGATTGCCAAATGCCTGTGATGGATGGTTATGAAGCAACAAAACATATTCGTAATAAAATTACAGATGTAGTTGTACAAAAAATTCCCATTGTTGCTCTAACGGCTAGTGCAATTAAAGGTGATAGAGAAAAATGTTTTAATATAGGAATGAATGATTACTTAACAAAGCCCATTAAAGAGAATGATCTTATTAAGTGTATTTATAAATGGATTGGTAGAGATCAGGTTAAAAAAGTTTCGTAATTGTTATCAGAGACTAAAGCATAGCTGTCTTTATAGCCTAAAGGCCAATACTATAAACAAAAGTAGCACTCTCTCATAACTTTTATTAATAGACATATGTAGAGTAATTGACAAGTTTTAGGGTATGTTTTGATAGTCATGTTTAACTCACTTAAAATTGATTTATGGTTAGTAAGTCTTTAATAAACATAATCGGAATATTCTTAATTTTACTATTCAGAGCAAAAGCTTTTGCATGCCCAGAGCTGGACGGTGATTATGACTGTAAGCGCTTCATTAAAGGTTATGCTTTTGCTCATTCTGTTGAAGATAATAATTGGGAATTTATGGTGAATGGCCAACATTACTATGCAGACAATGTTATTCACCCACTAACAAGACATGGAGTTACGGGCACATATAAATCCTATTGTAGTGGAGAAAATTATAACTTCTATCAAGCGTTCACTAATAATAGAACGGGCTCAATACAAACTGAAACAACTGATTTTTATACAAAAAATAATGACCCCGACACATTATATGTAAATCAGGTTTTCACCTTTGGTGGTGAGGACGGCTTTATCTTGAGAATCAATGATATTTGTAAAAGAGATTAACTAAATTTTCCGAATACTGGTAATTAACGGCTATTTAGGGTAGACATCTACTTGTAGAGGAGATACTATGCCTGAGCTGCCAGAGGCATATTGGACCGTTTTCAATAACTTAAGGATAATAGCTAGTTACTTGTAAAGACGAGCTTTTTACCTACTTTCATATTTCATTTTCATTCACGTTTTTTAACGGCAATTCACAAAATCAGTTGGCATAGTTGGCATGAGTTGGCATCGCAGATGCCAGAACTGTTTTCCGTAAATTTGCCTTTGTAAATATAAAAAAATCGGCGGCCCGAAAGTGAACCCCACTTATTTTTAAGAGGGTGAAAAAAATAATTTAAATCAGGAGAAAA
Source organism: uncultured Bdellovibrionales bacterium (assembly GCA_938001965.1). GTDB lineage: Bacteria > Bdellovibrionota > Bdellovibrionia > Bdellovibrionales > UBA1609 > JAHDIR01. Next base: position 3,869 of record CALLBC010000187.1, read on the forward strand.
TATAATGGAAAATTTAATTAAAGACGCAATCGAGGGCTTTATAATTCTTGCGGTCCTCGCAGGAATTTATGGTCTATCAAATGATGTGATGACACTTGCAGGGAAAGCTCAAAAAAATGGGCTCATCAGCTATTCAGATTTCACAAAAAAATTAGTAGAGTAATTTAAAAAATCATACTGGCCCAGAAATGGGCTTTTTTTTGCTATCAACTCAAAAGTTAATCGAAGCGAAGAAATGTCAATTATTTAGCAGAAAGGAATCTTAATTCAATAATACTTCTTTCTTCAAACTCGACCACCTTAAAGTCGATTCGTTAGTGCTTTTTATCCTTTAAGAACTTAAGTGTTACTCTTATTCTGTGCCACATTGCTCAATGCCACAATCTGATTCGGGGGCAAGGTATTCGTATGTCTACATTATAGTTAAACTTAACAGTTTCTTTTGCGGAATTATGTTTAATATCAAAAACTAGAGGTAAATTATAATAGGTTCCAAATTTTGCAGGTGGATGATCTACAAAATCGCCTGTATATTCTCGCACGATGTCTACGCCTTTAAATTTCTCTATGAGTGATTCTTGTGAGTCCTTTTTACAAATACGATTACCTGATCTTAAACTCAAAACATCAACTCCGCCTCCGTCTGCACAAGAAAAAAATCCGGTACAAGAAAACCCTACTTCATATTCTTCAGAGCTTCCTCCTTCAGTAGATAAATCACAATTTAAAATATCACCTTTTTTAATTATTTCAAATTTATCTAATGAACCTTCATGTTTTGTAATCCACTTTTCATCTACTTCATTTTTAGCTTTTACTTGCTCAGTCGGCTTAAGAATTTTTTTTATGCATTGTGAATGCTCCCAGTTGGAAGGCTTAACACCTTCGATAAAAATATCAAAACCGTCTTTTTCTGGAGCAGCTTTGGCGCCTATCACTGGATTTCCAGATATTTCTTTGGCAAGTAAACTACTCCCTCGAATTTTATAAGCTTTAGCAGTACCACAGATTGAATCACCACATATAAACTTAATTCTATCTCCAACAAAATCAGGATTTAACTCTCCAACAAAGCACAACAATCCAATATCACTTTTTACTTTAGTTAATTTCCCGTATGTAAAATGAGATTTTTCTTCCAATTGAGGCGTTTGACAGCCCGTAAAGTATAAAAAAAGAAATGTATATATAAATTTTATTCATCTTACAATATTATAATAAATTAAATTTATGAACAAGCTCAGCTGGAGAAATTGCCATAAAGGGTTCCTTACATATGAAAGATAGTGTTTTAAGCTATATTTACCCTTCTTTAGTCGATTTCTTTTAAATAACACGAGTCTAGTTGAAGCGTTCTAAGTCCCAATCGCCTCTTCCTCATCAAGTTTTAAGGGCTTCATTTAACAACAAAATCCATCGATTTACAGTTTATTGAAACCTTTCCGAAGTCACCTATTAACATGTATTGGCCGAGTTTTTTTTCAGTAAGTTGATCTATGGTTCCATA
>CALLBC010000188.1 GCA_938001965.1 uncultured Bdellovibrionales bacterium
AATGTCTATACGAATTTCATAGTAATGGTCGGCCGCTTTAACAAATGAAATTTCATTATTACCTACAGAGAAAGTGTCAACTCTGTAAAATCCATCTTCATATGATTTTACATCGTGAGTGTAATTTATATTTTTATTAAAATAAAACTTTGCAAATTCAGCTTCTGGGTTCTTTTCTTCACTGATCACTACCTCAAGATAATCCTTATCTTTATTAAAGTTATAACTGAAGCTACAATCCTTTTTTAATTCATAAGAATAACCACTATCACCATCTATCCAAGACTCTTCAGTTTCAACAATTGAAAGGATGGCCTCACTACCGCTTACTTGTGAAGTCGACTCAACTTTTGATGAAGAATCATTTACTAAATCATCCACATCTGTTAACGCATGCACCGATACTGCACAGAAAAATAAACTTAATACCACTAATAATTTACTCATTATATTCCCCTTTAAATTAAATATACAGACAATGTTATTGTCATATTTTTGATTTGAGCCAGTATAGCAATGTATAGTTTAAGTAAAAGGGAGTTGGAACATTTTACATTTAGGCTCAATTGCAAGCTTATAATCAATTCAAATTAGATACAGAATTAATCGTCTTTAGTGCGGTCTATGATTAAAAAAGTTGTCAGAGCAATAGTTAAGATGCCCGAAACAATGGACACCCAACGAACTGTGTTTTCAAGATTAGCATCTCTATCTATAAAAACCACGTCATTATCAACAAGCTTTGGAACTGATGTGGTCGATTTAAGGATTTTTTCAAGGTCTACTTCATAATTTTTTGTTACACCAAGATAGTTTCGCTTCACTAGTATCTCATCTAAGTGAGCATTACTATGCGAGCCCCCAGCATAAGAGATCAATTCACTAAGATCTGTACCTTGCGGGACATGATACACCCCTGGCCTTTCCACACCACTCATTAATTTAACAGCAATTAATGGCTTACCCAAACTATCACCAACATAGTACTCACTGCCAGAAAGTCTTTGTGTATTTGGACCGGTATAGGTTGGGATTTCAGCATAAATAATGCTTGGAACAGCAAGGGTAAAAGAAATAAAAATGAGAAGTAATCGCTGCAATATCATTATAATAAAGTCCGTTTTTAAGCTGATTTAACTTCTTTTATTATAGCTTGCTCTTGGCTATTTATACCAAATTTTTTCAGTGCATTCTCGCCTTTTGACTTGTGAGAATAGAAAGACATGCCCCAAGGTATAGGACTTTTACTCTTAATAACTTCGTGATTCTCTAAAAATGAGTAATATAACTTAACAAGTTCATTTTTGTGGCAATTAGCATAGGACTCTTTAGATGCAGTGATCACAGTGTATGAGCCAAAAAAGTGGTAACTCCCCTCACTGTGATTTTCTGTAATATAATCTGAAAAGCTTTTAACAAACTCATTCACTTCAGTTATTCCTCGCAGCTGAATTTCTTTATAATAAGGCAATAAATCATACACCACCAAATGGTACATTCGCTCGTCAACAATAGCCTCATTTTTATTTTTTAAATACTTTTGTATTAAACTCTGACTAATGTTTGAAACTTGCGAAGCCATTTTTAATTCAACAAAGGCAAGCGAACCTAAAGCCATCAGCATGCCAGTAATTGCTAAAAAGTTAACAGTTAATATCTGCACTTTACCAATGAAGTAATAATTGGCCAAAGCCGTCACTGCAGCATAAAAAACAACACAAAAAATAATTGCAACTGATTGCTTAACAGTGAACCCTACATTTTGTAACCGATGATGAATATGAGCCTTGTCAGGGGCCATAATGGAACCTGAGTTTTTTAATCGTCTAAAAATGGCAAGCACCGCATCTATTTGAGGAAATGAGAAAAGCATCAATGGCACTATGACATAGGACAGACTTGGCCCTTTAACTAATGGCATTTTTAAACTCAAACAAGCCAAGGCAAAGCCCAGAAACATGCTCCCGCAGTCTCCCATATAAATTTTTGCTGGTGGTCGATTAAATAACATAAATGCAGATAAAGACCCTGCAATGGTTAATAAAAAATACATTTCTGGTTGCCCGCGATACATTACAGCTAGAGCCAAGCTCACAATAAATGAAAAGCTTCCCGCCTCAAGATCCATACCGTCAATCATATTTAAGGCATTAATAATCCCAACCACCCAAAATATTACAATGGGGTAAAGTAGGAACGGTGAAATATCCCACTGACTTAATATTATTTCACTATTTGGTGTAAAGTATAACCAACCCGTCACACAAAGCACCTGAATACCTGCACGTAACTTGGAGTTCACTTCTATTATATCATCCACTAAAGACACTGCCACCAGTGGAAAGCTAAACAACAGTATTAATCTCAGCTCACTCATTTCATAAATTACAGAAAAAAGAACTGCGGTAAAATAAATAACTACTCCCCCTAATAAAGGAGTTTGGCTTGTTCTACGATAATCTTGAGGAGATAGAACTTTTAACTTTTTTGCTAAGCTAATTACAAATGGAAATAAAATTACTCCCAGTGTAAGTGATGCAAAATAAAAAATTGCAGCTTTCAAATTTAAAAGCCTCCATCGATTAAAAGTCCTACTAACTTATCGAAATAATTTACAAAATTCTTAAGGTCATTTATTAAGAAAACCTTAAGAACAAGACTAATTAGTAAGACTAAAATTTAACTGAGATTACTTAATCTTGACAGTGTATAGCCTAAAGGCTAGCTCTGCCTCTTTACTGCTTCATGATCTCTTAAAAAATTGATTATATTTTTAGAAAAGTTGAATTCATTTTCTATAATGGACTTTCTATGAGCAAGGACTTTAGGCTTAACTATGTCACCACCATTTATAATTTCTTTCATAGCCTTGCTTATCTCTATTGCATCAACACTCACAAGCCTTAGATTGGTCTCAAATTTTTCATTATAAGCAACATAAGCTGCTATGGATGTTGCTATAATTTCTTTTTGTAAATACTGAGGCTCCAAAAAAGATGTTGATAGCTGGTCTGACTTTGCTATTTGCAAACCACAATCCATTTTACCCCATATTTCTTTTATATCACTAAAGGGTAAATAGGGATGCTCAATAATTTGTACGGTCTCTTCTAATCCATACTTTTTTATACGAACTGAACATTCATTTCTCATGTATTCATCTAGGGCATTTCCGCTCCATAAATAAACCACAAAGGAACTCCCAAGCTCATCTTTTAAAATATTACAAGCATCAATCACCTCTAACTGACCACTCACAGGTAATATGGACTTCGGATAAAAGAATTTAACTTTATCTTTAGGTAAGGACTTTAGAAAATTATTAGCAAATTCAGACAATCCATCTGAGTCCTCATTAAAAAAATCATCGACCAACCCCCAAGGGTGCACTTTGGCATTCTTATATTTATATTTGATTAGGTCGTAAACCCCATACCAATTGCAATGCAGTATATTCGCCTTATTAAAAATATATTTATAAACACGACCTCTCAAATTATTTTTTATGGACATACTTGCAACTTTCTCACCCCAAAGGTTAATGCTCAAAATACTATTTTTATTTTTATAGTATAAAATAGCAAGAAGCTGCTTAATATCATAACCACCATGGACCCAAATGAATGATTCCTTTTTTAACTCGCTGATTATTTCTATTGTAAATTTACTTTCATAGGAAAGAACTTTTAAGTTCTTGGAAGCTTGCCACTCCACTTTTCCCTTACTAATATAAGTGTATTCATGATTAGTATCCGCCTTAAATAGATCAATAAATCCTGCGGCATTATGCCCATAGCCTGGGCCAAACATTATCACTTTCATGAGCTATAGACTCACCTTAATATGCTTTTGATAATCCTTCCACTGACCAATATCAACCCAAGAGCCACCACTCACAGGGTACACTCCCACTTTGCCCCCTTTCTTTCTTATAATCTCAATTAAGTCTGTCATATGAAAAAAGGTGTCTTCAGGGATCATTTCTAGTAATTTGGGCTCTAACAAGTAAACACCGGTGTTAATCATAAATGTTTTCTCAGGCTTTTCTTCAATATCAACAAGCTGCCCCTTATCACCTGTTACCAATGTTCCGTATGGGATTTGGTAGTGACTCAAAGCTGAAAGTATAGTTAAATCATTTTTGTTATGCTGATGATAAGCATACACCTCTCTATAATCTTGCTTTACTAAAATATCACAATTAGAAACAAAAAAACTGGTGTTAATTTTATCTTTTAAAAAAGATAAACTCCCGGCTGTCCCCAGTGGTTTATCTTCATTTAAAAATTTTAAATCATATTTTTTGTCTTCAATTTGATCAAAATAAAATTTAATCATTTCTTTTTTGTAATTCACAGTCATATATACTTTTTTACAGCCCAGCCGGTTGAAACTATCAATTATGGTTTCAACGATTGGCTTTTCATTAATTGGCACTAAGGGCTTCGGGATTATATGGGTAATCGGCTTTAAACGGGTTCCTTGACCACCGGCCATAACCACCAACGGAAGGTCCAACTCCCCTTCTAAGCGACTTTTATCATCAAATAGATCTGACCAAAAATAAACACTGACCAGCTCGTTGGTTGATCTATTCAACACAGGCATACATTCTGTTCTCAAAGCCAACATTTTCGCTTTTACTTCATCAAAGCTTTCATCACTATAACAAACCGTTATTTTAACTCTTAATATTTCATAAATTGATTTTTCAAGTGGAGTGTTCTTAATGATTGAACGTTGGATATCACCAATACTTAAAACAGATTTAAACTTATTCTGATCAAAGACCATTAATAACTTTACATCTTCCTTATCCATTTTTTTTAAGGCGTTTAAAATACTATCAGACTGATCTATAAAATTGTCTTGTTTAATGCCTAATTTATTACGTAAATCATCGAGGTAGCCCATAAATTTATTTTATCTTAAAAGTAACTTACAATCTCTGCCCTCAAGACGCTTCTAGACCAATAGAACCACTAGAAGATAGTGCGCTAGTCTTTGGTATTGGCAATTAAGCATTAAGTTTAAGCATTTGTATTTCAAAATTAATTGAAGCTACCTTTGAGGCACCCATATGGTATATTTAAGTCTCTAACTATGACTCAGCAAAAAAGTATATCCAATTTTACATCCACCTCCATCGCTCAAGTTATAGCCCTGTTATGTCAACTTGTGATACTCAAAACTTTAACAAATCAATTGGGAGTGGATAACTTTGGTATCTATAGTTTGATTATCGTAGTTCCTGCTCTTATCTTACCAATTGTATTCTCTGAAATCATATCAGCCACAAGTCGTTACTTTTTTGAAGATAATAAATATAAACTATATCTAAATGCTTTAGTTTATCTATTCATTGCATTTATTTTTTTACTTGTGGTTCTTTTATTATTTAAAAATGTCTTTAACAATATACTTAAATACTTTGATATAATAACCAGTGAACACACCTTATTTCTTGCTCTAGTCAGTCACTTTTTTATTTATTTACACTCTCTTACAAGTTCTTTTTATAAAATTAACTACCAGCCTAAGCATTTAATCACTCAGTCTATCTTGCTAAATATCCCTAAAGCTATAATTTTAGTATTCACACTTAGCTATTTTGAGGATAAAATTTTTGCTGTTTTTCTGATTTTCTCTATAGTTCACTTAATAAGCTATTTATTAACTAGCCTACCTATTCTCATTCGATCAAAACTCGATATTGACTTTAAATTAATCAAAAGACTACTTTCTTACTCTGTTTGGCTCATACCCGGCTCTTACTTTGGTACTATTATTAATTCAAGTGACCGCATAATCATTAAAGCACTATCAAATATAAGTAATGTTGGCATCTATTCACTGGGCTATAAAGTCGGCGATCTCATTAGGCAGTTTTTTGTGGTCTCTTTTGCATCAGTACTGGGCCCCATAAAGTATAATACCAAAGTTAATTCTGATAATTACAATTCAAACATGAACAATTTACTTATTACATTTATTGCTTTAGGACTAATTCTTGCTCTTTGCATAAACAGCGTGGCTAACATATTGATACTAATAATTTCTAATAGTTCATTTTTAGCGGCCAACTATGTCATCCCCTTCATTCTACTTGCACATATCGTTTGGGGGTTAAATGATTTTTTAAATACAGGCTACTTGCTAAGCAATAAAACTCGCATAACTAGCCTAATACTACTTATAGGTGCGGCTGCAAATCTAGCATTAAACTTTGTACTCATTCCAAGGCTCGGTATAGTTGGCGCAAGCCTTAGCACTGCCATTGCTTACCTGCTTTCTCTTCCTGTTTCATACCATTACTCTAAGAAAAATCACCCATTAAGGTTCGCCCTAAAAACACCCTCAATACTTATTGCCTTATTTTCATTCATTGCCAGCTTACAAACCTATGTTAACAATCTGAATATGGGCTTTGGTCAAGCTTGCGGCATTAACATCTTACTTTCATTATTATTTTCAATCATTTGCTATATACTATTAACTGAACAACAAAAAAATAGTGTTAAGAATTTTGGATTAAATCTGCTGAGGAAGAATGATTAAAAAATCACTTAAAAATATATTTTCTATTATTCCACCAAAATTTCGTAAGCATCCACTTTACCGTAAAAAATTATCCACTCTAAAACAATCTTTACTATTAAGCCCTGAAGAGCTCGATAAAAAAAGACTAATAGAATTAAGACGCATGGTCTATTTAGCCTATACAAATACTACCGGTTATCGACAGTTGTATAAAGAAGCGAAAGTCCAACCCTCTGACATTCAAAGTCTATCAGATATTTCAATTCTTCCTAAAGTTAATAAAACTATTTTATCTGATAATATTAAAGATTTTAGCGTTACAGCTCCCAGCCACCGATACAACACAACCGGTGGTACAACTGGAGAGCCTTTTGGATTTTACTTATCTCGAAATATATTCGCTTCAGAAGCCGCCTTCGTCCACTCTTATTGGCAAACAGCGGACTGGAAACTGGGCGATAAAACGGGGGTACTACGCGGTTCTTACATAGGAACTAACGAAAAGTTTATAAAGTACCTTCCATACAGCCGAGAACTTTGCTTTTCAGCAAACCATTTAACATTAAGTAATCTTGATGCATTTTCAAAAGCATTTAACGATCATAAAATTAGTTTTTTGCAAGCTTATCCGTCGGCTTTAAGCCTGTTATGTGATTACATTGAAGAAACTAACAATAATAGCTTTCACCTGAAAACAATCTTTTTGGCCTCAGAGAATGTATACTCTTGGCAAGTCGAAAAATTTAAACGAGTTTTCCCTAATGCTAAGATTTTAAGCCTATATGGGCATGCTGAAAAGTCTTGCTTTGCCACATTGATTCCAAACTCCAACTTTCAATATGAGGCTCACCCCATGTATGGTGTGGTTGAAGCCGGTGACAAAAATGAAAACGGCATGAGTGAAATTATATCCACTGGTTTTATAAATAATGCCACTCCATTTATCCGTTACGAAACAAATGACTACGCCGAATTTACTACTGAACGGCCAAGTAATTGCACATTTAAAAACTCAGTAATACTTAAAAAAATTGATGGTCGCAGACAAGAGGTCATTATTAGCAAAACTGGAAAGTATATATCCATGACTAGCTTAAGCATTCATGGTGGCCTCTATGATGGTTTTAAACAGTTTCAGTTTCATCAAAATAAACCTGGAGAAGTGAATCTTAAGTTTGTACCTAACTCAAAGTTCGCTAAAGAGTCCAACTCAATGATAAAATCTAAACTTGAAGAGAAGTTTAACAACGATATGACTTTTAACCTCGAACAAGTTACAGAAATAAAAAAAACACACCGTGGTAAAATGCGATACCTAGTTCAAGAATTAGATATTAAATACAACTTAAAAGAATAATAACACCAATCCTTTTAAAAAATTCCCTAAATTCTAAAAAAACCATATTTAATAAAGCGCGCAGTTCTCGCCGCAGGCGAGCTGTTTGAGCACTTTATTAAATATGGTTTTTTTAGAATTTAGGGAATTCTTTAACAGGACTTATATATTAGCCCTGAGACTTCTAATCAAAGAGCGACAGGTAAGACCTTCCTATGGAATCAGCTGTATAGGGCTTCAAGTTTTGCTTGAGATCAGAAATAGATATTTCTTTATCTAGATTCTCTAAAATTAATTTCATTTGGCTTTCAATCGACTTTGATTCGTTAATAAAAATAGCTAATTCATAATTTTTTAAAAATTCTTCTGATGAGTCATTTGATATACTTTTAATATTTATAATTCTTTTACCCAGAGCCATATACTCAACTAATTTACTTGGTAACTGATAGCTTGTCTTATTTCCAATATTAATTAAAAGATCACCACCTTGCAAAGCAAGCTTTGCGACCTCAGGCCTTACTAACCCATGCAAAAATATTTTCTCTCCTAAAAGATGCTTATAAGGCTCAAAATCATCTGCGCACATTTTTGTTTCGCCGTAAAAATGTAGCTTATGGCTTCTATTTTGATCACTGCCAGCAATGGCACTAAATAGTTTTAACAAATAAATTGGGCTTCTAATTTTTTTATATAAGGTTCCCACAAAAATCCAATTAACCTCACTCCCTTTTAAGTGATTAGACTTATCAGGTTCATAACCTCTTCTTAGCAATGGAGGAATGACAACCATTGAATCCTTACAGTCATAACCGTGCTTTAGATACTCCTGTGTTGTTAAGGGAGTTGTCACACATTGCTTGTCAGATTTTTTAATGAGTTTCTTCTCATAACTGAAGTTACATCTATTAAATAAAAACTTATTGTTAATACTAACAAATTCTAAAAAAGCAAATGGGTCACCAATATCCATAACCCACTTTAAGTCCTTAAACAGCTTTGATAGCTTAAACCCAACTACGTGACCAGAAAATGGGTGCGATATGGATATCATATTTTTTATATCATTACTCTGAACAACGTCCTTGGCTTTAGCAACAGCAGGTTTTATCCAAAACACATTACTATCTGGCCATATAAAATACCTAGCTACCTTATTATATACTAGTTTGAGTAATTTTCTTGCAAAACCAACCTTTGCGGCTGAAACTTGACTACCTGGCTTAGTTTGAGAACGTACCCCTACTCGATAAACATTCACACCCTTAATAACCTCTTGCTCTGGCTCTCCAATGACTTTTGAACAAATTAAGTGCACATCCCAACCTAATTCAACCATTTTCTCGGCAACAGCAGTCCAGCGTAAAGATCGAGGGTTAACCATGGGAAAGTAATTATAACTAATTATTAGAAGTTTAGGTTTCACTACGACTTCTCCCCATAGCCCGGAGAATAGCCCACAGGCATCGCAAAATATCCATTTTTTAGTGGCAAAGAATCAATTTTTAAATCCCCATCGTAGTAATCTATAACCTCTACAGAGTATTCATTAATCTCGATGTATCTAAATATTTTTTCGCCATAGGCATCGTGAAAACCTAAAAATGTATGTCCGTCAAAATATAAGCATTCAGCATTGTAGTCTTGCTTCAATCTAAATAGATTATTGGATAGTAAGCCAGGCTCCTTATTACCCACTGTGGGTGCAAAGTGCGATTTTACGGAGCGATATTTATTCCTTAGCTCTGGATCTGCTGTGTAAATATAAGATCCCGGATCAGCAATTAATAATTCATTATTCATTTTTAAATTGATTGATAGCTGGTCATTGTGATTATGACCGCCAACACCATTTTGGCCACCAGCTCCACCACAGCGTATAGATAAAAATAAATTTTCAGATTCAACAATATATAAACCAAAATTTCTGAAGGTGGAAAACTTTAATGAACTCAAAAGGTTCGTTTCACTTTTCCAAAGATATTTTTTACGATTTGTATGTAGACGTATTTGTGTATTTAATAAATGATCAATATTTACATTTCTAATAATCGTATTTGTGCGCCTATCGCCCAATCTCATATATGTTTTAAAAATTTTACTCTCCAGGTACTCATGCTTAGATGGCTCCATAAAAGCCAAAACAGGCCCCATATCAAGTTGGTTCTCCACCTCCAAAGAGTCAGTAAACAGTGGTGTCAACTTTAACACACGACCACCATCCATATCTCCCACCTGTATCATATGGCCGGGGCTAAATTGAACTGTTTTTAAAAATGTAATCATTCTCTCTATTCGCTCTTTATGTTTATAAAACTTAAAATCTTCTTCATGAAAATGCGGTAAGCAAAATCGATTTTCTTTCTTAAATTTTTTATAAAATGATTTTTTTACTGGCTTTTCAGTGCCTAATATATTTAAGGCAATAAATACAAGTTCAGAAGATAAACGGTGATAACCCGTGGAGCCCTCATAGCTCCCTCCATCTTCATGAAATTGAAATTCTATTTCATGGTTTAACTCACTAGCAGCCCAATAATACAGAGCACTTAATTCCTCAGAGCGTTCAAGTCTAGATAAAATAACAACTATGGCACATAAATTTGCCAAGTAATGATTACTCCTTGCTATTGTGGTCCACTCCAGTTGGGATAAAATATAATCTAAATGATCACTTAAAAAGTTTTCAAAATTGTTAGCAAAGCTCTCATCAAAATTATTAATACCTACTTGATCAATACAGAAAATCCAGTTTATGGCTCGAATCCCAACCTCCATGGCATTACCCCACTGAGGACCAATATAAACTGGACAATTCTCTTTAAAATCATAAAATTGATTTTTAATTTCTTTTAAATATTTTTGATGGGCTGATAAATTAAAAGCAAAGCTTAATTGTGCTAAATGGTAAAAGCGGCCAAACTCCCAAGGCTTCTTGATATCTGCTCCATATGTGCCACCAAACTTAATATCTTTGAAATACACATCAAATGGCCAGTGAAAGCCAGATACAAAGTCAACATTCCATTTTAAAGGAGTGTACTCATTGCTACTAGCTATATTAATATTCATTGGCACTTGTGAGCTATAGTTAACTCCCTCATAACCCTTGTAGTTATTTTCAGTAACATTTAAATTTACCCAACCAGAACCCAACAAGTTAAACTCATGAGCAAGAGTCTTATCCGCCAGTTTTAATAATTTCTCTTTATGGTTTTTTAAACATCTTTTATCAACTTTATTAAAGGTCGTTTTATTAGACAAGTTTATATTTTGACCACTAAAGTAACTTCTCTTATCACTCAATACTTTTCTAGCATTATTTTTTATTTTATTATCTTTTTGGTAAAAATAGTACTTAACAACTTTCTTAAGCCCCTCATGCTTTATGCCAGATAATAACAATAATTTTGAGTCCCATTTATGCAGCATGAGACTCTCGCCTTGGATTAGTTAAATAATAAGTGACTAAAGCATAAATAACTCCAAAAAATAATGAAAACTCCTCTGAATGCATTACAAATATTAAAATCCAAGCCATATAAGCAGAAAATAAAAATAACGGTTTTGTACCCTCAAGGTGGTTACGCGATAAAATGTAAAGTATAATTGGATATAAAATAAATGCTAAAGCTAGTAATAAGCCAATAACCCCTAATGAAAAGGATATATTTAAAAATAAATTCAGAAAACTAACTGTAGCTTCAATACCCATAAATTTACTAAATTTTATATTGGCATTACCTAAGCCATCCCCCACTAATGGAGTATCCTCTTTTTCAAAGTACTCATACACATAGGATCTATTTGTGGAATGAACACCTTTGTCGTATATAATTGGTTCAACACGCTCCCACAAAACTGTAATTATGCCTTTGCTATCACTTTTTGTAATAATACTTACCGCTGAAAATATTAAAAATGCCCCCACTACAGGCACCACAATTTTTGATAATGCCTTCACTGCTTTAGTATCAAAATTTAAATTGAAAACTATAGACATAAATAAGCCACCAAGAATTGAAATAACACCGGTCAAACTACCCGTTAGCAATAATACTCCGCCCATTATTAAGCCTTTCAAATTAAACATACTCTTATTTAAGGTATAAGATAAAAAGAAGGGTACAACTAACCACTCAGCTAAATGACTTGGTTCCCTAAATGTTCCCATTGCTCTATGAAAGGCATAGGTAAAACTTGTTGCGGCCTCTCCACCACCAGTCCCGGCACGTGTACGAGGCGGCTCTGGTAACCCTAGTACTTGTGCAATATAAACATAAATGGAGAAAAGAGATATGAAAAATGCTACATTAACAATACCCTTTATCAATTTTTCTTGATGGCCATTCACACAAAGCCAATATGTTAACAAAATACTAGACAAGAAAAATATAAGGCCTAAAAATCTTAAAAAGATATAAACCTCATACTTTGTTGTAGCTAACCCGCCAAGAATTGCCCCATAATCAAAAACAATATTATTTCCCAGCGTCACCAATACTGCCCATGTGAACAAGAGAATAAATGGATTAAAACCAGGAAACAAAAAGATTTTATCCCTGACAAAAACATAAAAACATAAAAACACAACTCCCAGCTGTGCTCCCCACTGTAAAGGAATGCCGGCTACTGAGTATGCCGCTAAGGCATGGCAAAATAATAGGCTTATAAACAAAAAATACACTAAATGAGTGAAACTGACCTTTCTTACCATACAGATACTATCTTACTGAAATTCTTGATAATTTGTTATGTCTAGGCAAGACCTAAGTCAGGCTGATTTCTTCTTTTTAATATTAGTTCTGTACTCTTCATAGGTAAAATTGATTATCCCTAAGACATTTTCAGTGCTGCCATCATTTATACGTTTAACTGCTGTAACTACGTCATCCAAAAGCGTGATTCGTTGATTAACTATAAATAAGATAATATTAGCAAATTGAGAAATAACCATAGGCTCTAAATACCCATCGATCGCCGGTGTATCAAATATAATAATGTCATATTCTTTTTTAAGCTCTGAAACTAACTTTTTAAAACTCTTACCTTGTAAATAATCAGCTATATTTTTGCTTGAAGACGGAGCATCTAATATATCAAAGCCTTCATTAACTGTTCTTAACCTCATGCTAAAGTCATTAAAAGAGATTTTACGGCTATTATTAGTTTTTTTATCTTTAAAGTAATCCTTAACATCTGGCTTCATAAAATCCACATCTATTAATAAAACTTTTTGCTCAGCCTTTGATAATGATAATGAAAGATTTGATGAGAAGAAGGTTTTACCTTCATTTGAATTAGCACTACAAACTGAAATTATAGTTGCGCCATTATCTGCAGAGTACAAGCGCTTAGTTTTATTTATTTCTTTTTGTAATAAAAATCTCGTCTTACGAATTAAATTAGCCTCATAACCTACTGACTCATCCTCTAATATAACAGATGGGTCAGAGCCCATTGATAAAACAGTTTTACGTTTGGAACGATAAAATGGAAGTGTTCCAATAACTTTAATACCAATTTTCTCTAAGTCACTAGCGTCTCTTACCGTTGGAATTAACACAAATTTTAACAGTAACAACATTAGTGAAACTGCTAAGCCCACAAGAGCTGATAAAATATATGACTTTTTAACTCCCATCCCTGCAGGTCGACCACTTGGCTCAGCATAAGTAACAACTTTTAAATCGTTAACCTGGCCAGCCTCACGGACACGAGTCTCTTGTAGCTTAACTGCCAGCTGCTTAAACAAGTTTGCTGTTAAACTAATTCTTCTTTTAATACTGAGTAGCTCTTGTGTAGCCTCAGGAATATTTTTAATTTTATTTTCACTTTTTGCAATTAACTTAAGCTGCGCGTTCTTTTTACTCTTAAGTTCAAAAACCTTAGTGTCAATTTCCATCATTTTCTTTTCAAGATCTTTTATATTATCTAAAGGATTGACTGTTAAAAAAGGCTTAGATTTTTTAAGTCTAGATTTGTACCTTTCCATCACAGATGCAATTTTTCTCCTTACCTCTTCCTTCTCCCCTTTTGAGGCAATTCCTCTTCCACTTTTTACAGACTCTTGGTAATTCAGTAAATCTAAACGCTTTTGCAATTGCGATAAATAAAGAAGCGAAGACTGGTTATTAGCTCCAACTCTAGACTGCACATTTTTTAACTCTAACCTTAGCTTTCTCTTCAACTTTTCATTAACCTCAAGCTCTCTTGTGATTTCATCCAGACCTTTAGAGTTCCCAATATGAATTAAATTCATTTCATTCTTAACTACGTCTTCAGAGTAAATTTTATACCTTTTTTGCAGTGCCACATACTCATTTTCTAAATTAATTAACTTATTTTCTAACTTGCCAGTTTGCTCACTTAAAAAAGTTATAATTGATTTTTCTTTTTTTAAAATTTCATTATGATTATACTCTAACAAAACATGAGTGGCCAAGTTTGCCATTGCCGCTGACACACTAGGTATCCTTGAACTCACTGAAATGTTGACATTACGGTTCTCAGTATCAGAACTAAAACTAATTTTACCAGCAACCACACTTGCTTTATAAGCTGGAGTTAACTTCACACCCTTTTTAGTATAATTTCTAAAGTAAAAATTTGTTAATTTTAAATTCTTTTTTACTAGTGGGTACTTTGTAATTATTTTTTTTGGATTTTTAAAAAAACTCTCTAATTCCTTTTGAAATAACTTCGAATTAACAAAGTCTTCCATTTGGCTAATCTTGGAAAGAACTTGCTGCTCTTGAGAAAAAAAGTACGACATGGCATCATCGATGGCAATTGAATTCTTGTTTGTATCGACATTCATTTTAACATTTGAAGTATATATGGGCTTATTTACAAAAAATAACCAAAGGCCAACAATTGCAGGGATAGCGGCCACAAAAATAAAAATAAAATACCTTTGTGAAAAAAAGTACTTAACTAACTGCAGAAAGTTTAAATCTACAACTAAGTTATTTGAATTTTTATTGTTAATATCCATCTATATATTAATCGGTAATTTCAGTAACAAAATTGATTAATATAGGTCCAGAAATTATAAATTAATAAATACTTTTATCTACATAGCAGCCTTATAAACAAATTAAATTCAACACCTAGGCGAACGTACTGGTTGAACTTAATTTCTTACAAAATTAAAGCTCTCATATAGCTCCAGATGAGCTTGAATCATTTTTTTTAACGTATAATTCTCTTCAAACCGCACTCTAGCCTTTTGTCCCATCTCTTCTAATAATTTTTTATCTAAAATTTGCTCAATCCCTTTAGCTAGGGAAGTCACAGACTTTGGTTTTACAATAATTCCTGTTTCACCATTTACATTAATTTCTGAAGTTCCAGAGTTCAACTGGGTTGTAACAATTGGCAACCCTAAGCTCATTGCTTCAAGAGCACTCATGCCAAAAGCTTCGGCCTCACTAATTGAGGGTAAAACAAAAAGGTCGCACATACTGACAAATTTAAACAATTCATCCCTTTTCATTGGCAACATAAACTTAATTTTATTATTTAAATTTAATTTTTTGATTAATTTTAACATTGTTTTTTTTAAAGGACCGTCCCCAATAATTACTAGCTCAGCATTCAAATTTACCATAGCTTTAACTAAGTAATCCAAGCCTTTATACTCAACCAGACGTCCAGAGAAAACCAATTTTATAGGCCCGTCCTCCTTAATAGCATTACTCAGTTTCTCTAATTTTACTCCTAGAGGTATTGTTATTACCTTGTCAGGGCTTACTTCTAAATTTAAAAAATTCTTTTCCTTTGCAGTATTGCTTGATGTCACAACAACCTTATCTAGTAATTTAAGTTGTTTTTTATATTGCCTTGAATACATATCACCAACTAAGCCTTTATTTAAAATAGAAGCATGATAAGTTGCAACCTTCGTTGCTTTTATTTTTTTTAAAACAAATAAGGGCAATGGATTTGGTAAATGAAAATGGACAATGTCAGGGCTTAAGTCGTTTATTAATCTTGAAGTCCAAACACATAAGGGCACCGATAATACTTTCCCATAGTTTCTCAGCTTTATTATTTCAAATCCAGAATCTGAATAGCGTTTTTTAGAAAGTAATTTCTCATGGCAGGTAACAATACTTACATCATGTCCATTCTCTGCCATTCCATTACAGAGCTGCTCACTCACTGTTTCTATACCGCCAAAATAAGGGTAAAAGTACTTACCAATATAAACTATTTTCACAATTCCCTTTTCAAGCCTAGTAATTATGGGCACAATATTTACATATGCAGATACAAATTATAAAAGACATTCTCAGCCAATCCAAACAAAATCTTTTGAATGATACTTTATTTAAAGATTTAAATATTGAAAATAACGGCACCTTCTTTTCCGAACACGGAATTTGGGGCCAAATTAATTATAAAGCTGAAGCTGTGATCTTAAAAAAAAGAGAAATCCAAATTTCTAACCTCTTCTTTAATGAACAGTTTAATCAGGTTAAAGAAATATTGAACTCAAACGGAGTGGAAACTGTAGTTCCCTTAAAAGGTATTTCTTTGATTAATAGTCTATATTCAGACTGGCAACAACGAAAAATGTCTGACATTGATATTTATGTTCCTCCGGCAAATAAAATAAAACTGCATGAGCTACTAACTAATAATAGTTATGAAGTGTTAGATGAGGTCAAGTGGTCTGCCAACCAACACAAAGTTACATATATAAAAAAAAATAATTTTATTGATATAACAATTGAAGTTCACTTTAAGCTTTATTACCACACAGATTATAAGCCTAAGATTGAAACCATTAATCAATGTTCATATTTATCTAAATCTGACGAGTTACTTTACCTATGCTACCACTTAGCAGAACAGCATAATTTCTTAAAACTCTTTTGGCTAAAAGACATTGCTTTATTTATTGAACGTTACGAAGACGAGATTAACTGGGAAAATTTCCACCGTCTATCTAAAAAAATTGATATTTCTAGATCTACCAACACTTGCCTTTATCTTTGCAACCAATTTTTAGGGACGAGCTCATATTATAAAAAAACTAACCCTTTTATCACGAAATGGATAACCTGGGAACACCTTTGCTATCCTCGCAAGTCAAGCATTAGATACTTCTTACTCAAACACTACCTAAAGGGAAAAAGATCTCCGTCCTATTTATTTAATTGGCTTAAAATCCAAAAAAACTAAAATTTCGCTTTAGGCTATTTAAAATATACAACAACAGCTTTCCAAGCTTTCCCTTAATACCACTGCTTGTCATATGAATTATTGATAGCTTCTCGCATAGTAAATTGTATTTACTATTGCAATCAAATTCAATAATTCTCCCCTTTGAAGTTTGAATTTTTCTAACTTGCCCCCAAACATTTAAACTAGAGTTAGAATCAAATGATTTTGCAAAATCGCCCTTTATATAAGCGTCATTTTCAAAATTAAGAACTCTATGAACAACCCATTCACTTCCATCGTTATAAAAACAAATCTTTCCAGCAAAATTAGTAGACAATGGCTTAGGCTGGGGATAGAGATCCACAACCACCTTATCCCCCTCTTTAATTAGGGGGGACATGCTAGTTCCCTTAAAGGGAATAATTTGTTGATAATTAGGATCAGACATTTGTTTCTTGAGTTTCACTCACTTCTTTTTTAACTTGCGATAGCATTACGCTGAAATCTAACTCTTGCAAATGGTCACCAAGCTCATTCTTAGCCATACCTGGACAATGCTCACAAAATCCGGAAGCACTTTTTTTACTTAAATCTGAAAACTTTATATCTCGCCACTTTTTTGCCTCTGGTTTATACCAAATATCTGAAAATTTATTTTCAACTAAGTTACCTAAAGGGTCTCTAATTTCAATACATGGCAACAAATCACCATAAGCCGTAACAGCACACTTTCCCTTGGCGGCATTACAAACGTAATCTGTATTTAATTCTTCAGCGGGCTCTAATTTGAACATTTCCCACCTATTCTTTCTTTGCTCGTAAAACCACTTTAGCTGCTCTTTACTGGCTCGAAGTCTTGTTGGAGCCATATCTCCGTTTAATTTAGAGGTGACTGTTGGGTCAATCTTAAGCTCTAGATCATTTTTATAACACCAATCTTCTAAATCAAAAATAGTCTTTACGTTTAATGTGGTTAACAAAGAATTTATTGTCACCTTTACACCAGCTTTCCTTAGGTAGGAGATGGCATTCATAGTTTTTTGAAATGAACCTTTTACGCTTGTCATAGTGTCATGAATCTTAGGGTCCAAACTATAAAGGCTAATGGTAACCATTTTAATGCCAACAGATTTTAACTTCTCTGCCACTTCAATCTTATTTATTTTCAAACCATTAGAGATCATTGTTGTATGAAAGCCAAGCTCGTTAGACTTTTTTGCTATATCCCAAAAATGGGGATTCAACATTGCCTCACCGCCCATTAAAATTATATATAAGGTTCCAGCACTTCGTAATTCATTTAATATTTGATACCAACTTTCAATTTTTAATACCTTAGCCGGGTCATCTTTAAATGAAGGAATATAACAATGACCACAGCGTTCATTGCATCTATTTGTTAATTCTAAAGAGGCCTGTAAAGGAATAAATTGATCAATACTTTTATTACGCCATTGATCTAATAATGATTGATTATTCAAATGCACTCCGCAAGTTCTAGCTCAACAAAATTTTGCGCCACAGTTAATACATCATAACTTAACTCTTCCGCCTCTACTTCAAACTCTTCTGCAATTTTATCCATAATGGCTGCTAATTGAGTTTTTCCATCTAAATGGGACCAAATAATACTGGCCACTTCATTTAATTCATGAGCTTCATGATTTTCTGCATCTAAAATCAAAGCTTGCCCCTCAATTTTCTGCCAAGGTAAGCCAAGTTTTCTTTTTAACACATTAGTTTTCACTAAAGACATAGTCCCAAACTCCTTTATCAAGGGAAAACTGTAGCTCCTTGATATCATATTTTTTACTTAATGATGTAATAAGTTTTTGTATTGTCAAAATATCTTCCTGGCCTAAATGATCCCAAAAAATATTCACCAATGACATACAAATTTTTAACCTTAAACTTAAATCTTTATTGCTAACAACTTTATTTTCCTCACTTTTTGAAAGCCAAAATATTTGTTTTAAAGGAAAGTTATGTCCAAATAATTTGCTAGACTCATATGTTTGCCCTAATAAACTGGGAGTGACCCAAACTTGCCCATCATCACCAATGGTAACTAGATTCATATCGTCACCCAACACTTGTGTGTTGGGCAAAAACTTTGCAATGGTTGATTTACCAGCGCCAGACGGCCCTAAACATAAGTAGGCTTGGTTTTTATTATCTAACACACAACAAGAGTGAAACAAAAACTGATTATTGGATAACCAAAACCTTGGCAAAACCCATCGCATTAAATTAAAAAAACCATCTGATACATTATTTTTACAAATAGCTATGATTTGGTTTTCACTTTTTTGGGCAAAAAAATCTCGCTGACAAGCCCATTCTGAATTTGGGTCATGATACAAATGGCAAGTTGAGTCCTCATCAACCCAAAATTCACGAGGCACTTTGGCTTCAACATCATCATAAATAAAAATGTCTATGCTTGGTGAGTTTAAATTATTTACAGAGAGCCAATCTTGAGGAAAATAACTTTTAATTTCAGATAAAAAATCACTTGATTGCAAATGTAAATTTACAATTAAACCATGCCATTCAATCTTTTGCTGTATCTTAAAGTTAGAAGCATTAAAGCCCTCTAAGATTGGAGCAAATATATTTATATCTTTCGAAGTTTTACTTGAAAGGGAACTTACAACTTTAGAAAATTGATTTGAAGTTAGTAGCATTTTATAAAATTATGATAGTAATTTTGAAGCACTACAAAAATCAGGAGCACCAGCTGTAGCTTTTCTTCCACCCTTAACCTTACCACCACAGAGTGCCCCGTAAGATAATAGCTTTTCAGATTTTATACTCGGCTTAATATACTTTTTTTTAGTGGATTTATGATTATTATTGTTACCGTCCATGGGCACCTCTTTGGTTTAAGCTCCTAGCTTACTAAATAGTATTTATGGTAAAAGGCTTCCTCAATTTACACAATTTAAAAAGCATAATCATTGCCAGGCGTTATGCCATTTTTGCCTTAGGCCTTACACCTTAGAATATATACAAATTCTTAGCTTTTACTATACCTGGTCAACGTTTAAAGCTATACAAACAACTAGTCTTTTATCTAGCCACAAGGAGATCAATAATGGTCAAAAATTTGTTACTAATATTGGGTTTTGCATTATTTTTAGGCGGATGTACGCAAGAGGTACAAAACAAGTTTGGGCGAGCCTTACAAAATTGGACTGGAACGAATGGTGTCCTTGAAATCTATGCCGGCAATAAACTGGTGAAACGCTTTCTTAAAATTGATAAGTTAACTACTGCATCATCTACAAGCAGCTCTGGGACTAGGCCTTACAGGTATGGTTACGGCCATATTGACTTAAACCTAGATGGAAATATCGATCCAGGAGAGGAAAAGGTGTATTTTGAGTTTAGTGATTACTCAACATCCTATGTTTTTTATGAGGCTCCCTCTAAAGTAAAATAATTCATTTAGACTTTAGCTCTGTCAAAGAGCTAAATAGCATTTCGTAGCTAATCTTCATATAATGAATAAGTATGAAGATTCTTATTGTTAGCCAGTTTTTCTACCCAGAAAGGTTTCTACTCAATGACTTAGTGGTAAAACTTATTGAGCAGGGTCACGAAGTGCTCGTTCTTACTGGTCAGCCTAATTACCCTGATGGGTCAATTTTTAATGGCTATTCAAACTATACAAAATGGAAAGACGACTACAAAGGGGCTGTAATTCTCAGGGTTCCCGTTTTTCCCAGAGGTAAAGGCAGAGCTTGGGAGCTTGTTTTAAATTATGCTTCATTTGTAATTTCCAGCATTCTATTTGGTGTGCCAAGAGTCCTTTTTAAGAAGTTTGATGTTATATTTTCCTGGGGCACTTCCCCCATTTTACAGGCCATCCCCTCTCTGCTCATAAAACTATTTAAAAGAAAAAAAACTTACTTATGGGTCCAAGATTTATGGCCAGAAACCCTATCATCCCTAAATATGATTCGTTCAAGTTTTTTAATAAGTCTTGTTGGTTTAGTGGTCCGTTTTATTTATATGTTCACTGACTATATTCTAATTCAGTCCCCTGGCTTTGAAAGAAGTGTAATAAAGTATGGTGGTAAATCTAATAAAATTCATTGGCTCCCAAATTGGTCTATGGCTCCAATAAAAGTACAAGAAAGTTCACTTAATCGCCCTAGCTTTGACAAAGATGTTTTTAATATTTTATTTGCCGGCAACCTAGGTAAAGCTCAATCTTTACAAACTATTTTGGATGCTGCAGCTATTCTGTCTGAAACTTCTAATTTAAAAATTCATTTGCTTGGTGAAGGAAGCGAAAAAGCTTGGGCCGAGAAAGTATGTAATGACAAAAAAATTCATAACATTAATTTTTTAGCGGGTTGCCCAACAGAAGAAGTACCCTACTATTTTTCTAATTGCCAAGCACTACTAGTTACCCTAATTGAGGATGAGCATATTTCTTTGGTTATTCCATCAAAAGTTCAAACTTACCTAGCCGCAGGTCGACCTATTATAGCTGCCGTTAACGGACAAGCTAATAAAATTTTAAAAGCCTCTGAAGCTGGTCTAGTTTCTCCGGCCGAAGACCCAGTGGCTTTAGCAAAAAATATAAAGAAATTAATCTCTTATCCCGATAATAAACTAGAAGAAATGGCTGAAAATGGAAAAAGATATTATCAAAATCATTTTCATCAAAAAATTGTTATTAACAAACTTATAAAACTCTTTGAGGATGGGCTTTCTTGAAAATTTTAATTTTGGGTGCCGGCGGAATGCTTGGCCATAAACTTTACCAAACTCTCTCCCGCAGTCACAAAGATGTAAAAGCTGTTTTCAGAAAAACGGCTTCACATTATTCAAAGTTTAATATCTATAACCCAAAAAATATAATTGGCGACATTGATGTCACTGCCCAAGACAAACTCATTCAACTTTTAGATATTGAAAAACCCGATATAATATGTAACTGCATTGGCAAAACCACTCGTAAGATCAACTCAGAAGACAGTCAGTCTGTGATTTATTTAAATAGCTTTTTACCTCACTTAATTAGTAAATGGGCTAGCGAAAACAATAGTTACTTTATACACTTTAGTACTGACTGTGTTTTCAGTGGCAAAAATGGCCCCTACAAACCCAATGACTTTAGAGACGCCAGAGATCTTTACGGATTGTCTAAAATTCTTGGTGAAACAAATTCTAAGTATGGCTTAACAATTAGAACCTCCATCGTTGGACGTGAAATTGAAAATCACACTGAATTCTTTGAATGGATATTCTCCTCTCGCAACCTTACGGTCGACGGATACAAAAATGTATTTTACTCTGGAGTAACAACTAGCTATTTAAGCTCAGTGGTCAATCAACTGATTACTCGGGATAAAAAAATCACTGGCTTACTACAAGTGGCAAGCCCTCCTATTTCTAAACTTAATCTAATAAAAAAAGTAAATTCACTTTTTAATTTAAGAATTAAAATTAAGCCAAATGCAGGCAAGGTTTCAAACAAAGCTATGTCAGCCGTTGAGTTCCGCTTAACCAGTGGGATAAAAACTCAGACATGGGATGAAATGCTACAAACTTTAAAAAATGAAAATTCTTTTTATGAAAATTTAAACTCAATTTCAGGAGATATAGCGGCATGACGTTAAAAGATAAAGTAATACTGGTGACTGGTGGCACAGGATCAATGGGAAAAACATTTGTAAAGCGAGCTCTATCAGGAGCTAATGGCTTACCTAAAAAAATAATTGTTATGTCTAGAGATGAAGCCAAGCAACACTATATGCGTACAGAGTATCTAACTAAAAAAAATAGCCCTACAGATGAAGTGATTTACAATAATTTTTTAAATCGACTGCAGTTTAGAATTGGTGATGTGAGAAGTTATGCAGATGTTTTAGCGGCCCTAAAGGATGTAGACATAGTCGTCAATGCTGCTGCTTTAAAACAGGTGCCAACCTGTGAGTATTTCCCAAGCCAAGCAGTGGCGACTAATTGCAAAGGAGTTTCCAATATTGTTCGTGCCATTCATGAACACGACCTCCCCGTTGAAACTGTGGTTGGCGTTAGTACAGATAAGGCCTGTAAACCAGTTAACGTCATGGGTATGACTAAAGCCATCCAAGAAAAAATATTCATTTCAGCCAATGTTCATAATAAAAAAACTAAGTTTGTCTGCGTTCGCTATGGCAATGTATTAGCTTCTCGTGGCTCTGTAATTCCATTTTTCCACGAACAAATTAAAGCGGGAGGCCCTGTAACCCTTACTGATACCAAGATGACTCGATTTTTATTAAGCTTAGAAGACGCCGTTGATATCGTAGTGGAGGCGATTGAAAACGCCCAGCCAGGTGAAACATTCATACCTGTTGCTCCAACAGCCTTAATGGAAAATGTTGCCAAAGCATTAATTGGTGATCGTAAAATTGAGCTTGTGGTTACTGGGATTCGTCCCGGTGAAAAAATGCACGAAGCATTGATATCTGAGGAAGAATCTATCAGAACATGCCGCCGCGGTAACTACTATGTGATTCAGCCAATGCTTCCTGAAATAATTAAAGATAACAAAAAGTACACACGTGATTTAATTGGCCAATATGCCTCAGATACAAATGTATTAAGTTTAGAGGAAACTGTTCAACTCTTAGAAAAACACAACTTAATGGTAGAACAAAACCAAGAGTTTAATAGTAACGAAAAAAAGGAAATGATTAAATAATATGAAAGTAATGACCGTGGTAGGCACCAGGCCTGAACTTATTAAACTCTCTCTAACGCTTAAAGAGCTTGATAAGCATACTGAACATATATTAGTGCATACGGGCCAAAACTACGACTACGAACTTAATGAAGTTTTTTTTAAAGAGCTAGGAATTAGAAAGCCTGATTACTTTTTAGACTGTGGCAAAGGCTCTGCCATGGAAGCTATTGCTTCTATTTTAGTTGAAACGGACAAACTCATAAAAAAACTAAAGCCTGATGCTTGCCTACTTTACGGCGACACCAATTCTTGTCTTTCTGCCATTGCAATGAAAAAAAATCAAGTACCCATATTTCACATGGAAGCGGGAAACAGATCTTTTGACCAAAGAATTCCAGAGGAAGTAAACAGAAAGATAGTTGACCACTTAAGTGACATAAATATGACCTTGACTGAGCACAGCAGAAACTACTTAGTAAAAGAAGGTTTACCTGCTCAAAAAATTATTAAAACTGGATCAAGCATGGTCGAAGTTTTTAACACCTTTGAAAAGGATATAAATAACTCAGAAGTTTTAAAAACATTAGAGCTTCAGCCCAACAAATACTTTGTTGTTAGCTGCCACCGTGCTGAAAATGTAGATAACAATAAAAATTTAAAAGATCTAATGGACTCTTTAAATGCATTGGCCGATAAATATCAACTCCCCGTTTTATTCCCTGTTCACCCTAGGACACAAAAAAAACTAAATGAACTGGATATATCTCCCCACCCACTTTTAAACTTTTCAAAACCAATGGGCTTTTTTGATTATATACAATTACAAAAAAACTCATTAGTTGTTTTATCAGACAGCGGAACAATAACAGAAGAATCAAATATTCTTGGCTTTAAAGCCATCACTATGCGCCCTATCCATGAGCGCCCGGAAGGCACTGATGTGGGAGCCTTAATTATGACTTCCTTAAAAAAAAGTTCTATTTTAAAAGCTGTTGAAGTTACAATTAGTATGGAGCACCAGGTAGATAAAATTTCTGACTATCAAAACCT
>CALLBC010000189.1 GCA_938001965.1 uncultured Bdellovibrionales bacterium
AAAACACCTGCTAGAAAAAAACTGGCTGGACGTTTCGGTAATTTATTTACACTCTACTTTGTAGGAATTATTTTTATTTTTGTAGCTGTCCCTAACTACAAAGAAGCCCTAGTTATTTTTTCTCGACTTTTTGACTTTAAATAAGGTTACTTAATAGTAATTAGTTATTTTACAAAGTAAAACTAATAGTAACCCAGCAATATAGGACAAAACCGTTTAGAAAATGACTTGCTGTGAACTGAGAAAAGAAGCGGGCACCTTTGGGCGCTTAGTAGACCATCCGAGAAGCCAATCTCCAGCCAGTTACATAAATATTTGCACCAAAATCTCCAATTAGTGGTTGAGCTGAAAATGAGTAATATAAAGATGAGTTAATTGTTGAATGTACTGGTACATCTATTTTTTTAGACCAGTTCGATTTATTATTTACAGCTAAAACATTTAATAAATCATCAACTTTTTCAAATAAATTTGTTGCTCCAACATCATAATAGAGGCTGAAATTTGTTACTGTTGTAATATCTAAATTTTCAACATCAAGCCATATTTCAATTTTTGAAGCTGCAGATGGAACTAAATTCGTAAAATCAACCACAGTAGTTATTATACTCTCACCATCATCCAATGCCAAAAGACCATTATTAACTAAGTACTGACAATTTCCATTTCCAATATCTGAAAATGGCACTATATCTAAACTTCCTGCACCAGTACTATTAGATATAAACCATAGAACATCGGATACGTATGTATAAAGCCCTGGCAAAGTCGGAACACTCCCTGACACTGTTAGCAATAGTGCTGGATTAGCCCCATTATCTTCAGTGATTAGATATACATCATAGCCCATATTACTAGCCTCAACGCCAATGTCTAATCCTCCAGCTCCCAACACTGTGAGGTCGGCAGTTAAAAAAGAACTAATTATTACAGACCTCAGGTCTGAGCCCTTAGCTACTAGAATACTTGCTCTTAAGTTAATTCCGAGAGGAATAAGCCGTATAGTTGAACTGTTTACATACTCAAACTTAAGTCCATACTGAACTTGTGGGCTTCTCCACTCAACTTCTAATGAGGAGTTAGTTGTTAAAATTTGATTTTCCGTTCCCTCTTCTATAAGCTGCGGTGTTATAGCATCATTTGAAATATCAGCGGCCGCTATGGTTCCATTAAATATTTTACCGCTTGTAATACTGTTATTAGCAATTGTCGGATTAGGGTAATTTCCTGAAAGATCTCCGCCGGCAGAACCACCTGGAGAGGAAGCACCTATGGCCACGTTTGTAGCTGCTGTAATCCTACCTTGCGCATCCACTGTAAAGCTTGGAACAAGAGAGGCCGATCCGTAACTACCAGCAGTAACACTAGTATCAGCTAACTTTCCAGCGGTCACCGAGTTATCAGCTAGGTCTACAGTTGCAATTGTTCCATCAAATATATCTGCTGACAAAATACTGCCATCGACAATTTTTGAGCTATTTACAGAGTTACTATTTAAATCAATTAGACTCACAGATAAATCTATTATCTTGGCTCCATTTATTGAGTCATTCGCTATGTCAGCCTCCATGATACTATTGTCAACTATTGTATTCGAGTTTACGGAAGATGAGCTAAGGTCGATTAAAGATACGCTATTGTCTTGAATATCTGCAGAGCCTATACAGCTTGGACAAGAAAATCCTGCAAATACTGCAGCACCCGCAATAGTCAAATCACCTTCCTGATCAACTACTAACTTATTAGCTCCATTCACTGAAGCAGTGAAAATTGGCTCGTTTGCATTAGCCGAGGCTGGGTTAACTACTAACGATGCATCTAATGGAGTTGCCCCAGACGGCGCAAATGTAAATACACCCTGCCCTGAGTAAGTTGTATTGCCTGCACATGTACCACCAAAACATCCTGCCATTCCTCCAGAGCTCATCGTACTGCCGTCAGGAAACTTAAATCCACCACTTACTGATTCAATAACACCGTTAACTGCCAGCCCACTTGTTGGGTTTGAAACACCTATACCAATATTATCATCAACTGAGCTAAGTGGTACTTCACCTATGTTCATACCTTCTTGTGGAAGACTTAAAACTCCTGATAAACTTCCACCAGTTAAAGGAAGGTATTTCTCAACTGGATCTTCATTGAACTTGCTGTCACAACCTATTAATAATAAAAATAGTAGTAAAAAATTAATCTTCATCAATAATCATTATTTAGTTATTTACTACTTATGCAAGTTACAAACCCTTAATTTTGACTATAGTCAAGGCGCCCTAGACTTTAGCTAAATATTATTTATTTATCTATTTATTTATTTACAGGATTATGTAGAATTATGGTTGTGAGAAGTAGATATTATATTATTTTAATTTTAATTTCTATACTTTACACTAAAGAAATATTTTCTAAAAACTTAAATAAGTACACAGCAGAATTTCAAGCTGTGAGCAGTGCTATATTTAGCTATGATAACGCTCAAAAAACTTATAATGTCCCAATTCAATCAAGATGGACTTGGGTGAATCCTTACCTCAATGATGTTATTGCTAGTCCAGTGTTAAGACTTTCTATGGAGTTACCAGTAGAATTAAATGACATAAAATTTGGTGACAAAGACACAAAAGTTATGACTTATGACCACAAGAAAGGGTTTAAAAAACTAATATTAGATATACCTTTCAATAAAATTAAAAATAAAATTTCTTACTATTCAAAAAATAAAATGGGTACGCTATATATTAAAAATAAAAATCTACGAAATAATATCTTGATTCATAAAAGTTGTGATAAATTTGGATTAGGTTTATTTTCAAACATAGCTATTTATCTTCGCTCAAATATTGCAATTACTTGTAAGGATGTACAATCAGACTTAAAAATTATAATCCAACATAGTCCTCATATCGAACTTTTAATCAAAAAAAACCTCAGCCATAGCTTAAATCAAAATGATGATATTACTACATTCTTGGTAGAATTAGATCAGCTAAAATTTATGGAAAATAATATTTTAGAAAAATTTGCAGTCATAGACAAGAAAACTGCAGATACTATAATTTATAGCTTAACGATTGCAGACGAATATATGTATAAAGAAAAATTAAAAGCCGGCTTATCATTAGCTTACAATTCTTATCTTGAATTTACATCAACTTCAGAGCTCTCATTTAATCAATTTGAGTTCTTAGTCGATTTGGATTACATAAAGCCATTATCAAAAAATAAATGGGTGCTACTAGGAAATATAGATGCATCAATCATTTCTGTCTCGAGCTCAAATAAAGAGCAAAAAAGAGCAAGTTATTTCAATGGTGACCTAAGTTCTGGTTACAATTTAAACCACGATAGCCTGAATTCAACTATATTTTTAATGCTTGGTTGGTCGTACTTGAAAATGAATGCAAGCTCCGAAGGCTGGGGAGTAGACCAAACAATGGGGCCAAGGTTTTCATTTTTATTTGAAAAGAAAAAAAGACATCGAAACTACTGGTCAACACATGGGTGGTATACTAAGTTGCTCACCAAAGGCACACTTACGGGCACAGGTAGTGCCGAGTTTGGCTTAATGTTTAGCTACCAAATCGACAGAAATATAACCAAAAAAGTCTCTTCTACGTACTTAAACTTTGGCTTTATCAATAGGTATTATAACTCAGCTAGTGATAATCGAAAAATGAGAATGAATAGTTTAATACTGAGTTTGATGAAAGAACTCTAAACAAAAAAATTAAATAGGAAGCTGTTCTGCCACTCTTCGATATTTTAATTTTTATCAATAATTTTAAATATCTAGATGTGACACCAGCGGAAAGATAGATCCAAACTAAGGGCTTTTCGCTAAACTTATGTAAACACTGATATTATTAATGTTATCAAGAGCTTAACCCATGATTAACTTGGAACGTTTTGGAGTGTATTAACCTATTTGATAGGTTTTCACGTTAGATTGTTGGAATTTATAGTTATACAAAAGAGATAAGAAAACATAGTTAAACTAGAGTTAGTTGTAATTAAATTGCACTTTTGCCGTATCACAAACATTTTCATTATCACAAGTTTTATATGTGCAGGTAGCTTGCCCTACAAAACTTGTAATCGGCGTGAACCTGACAAAATAACCTGGACTTGCTGTTATAGAACAAACTCCTTCTGTAGCTGGGTTTGCATTTTCTATAATGGAAGTTAGTGATTTATCAATGGCATTATCATCTGTGTCATTAGCACTTACATCAACCTCCAATACATCGTCTATGCTCCCTGAAATTTTATCATCTAGAGCTGTTGGAGAAACAAGTCCAGCTACAGATAGACTTGCGTCAGCATGTGAATCTGAGATCCATGCTGTGGGTATGGTTTTATAAGTTCCACCATTAATTCTGTATCTTAAATTCATCTGAGCACTGTCTTTATCATCAATAAAGAATACTCGCGAATAAAAATTTGTAATATCACCTGTAATTGTAATACTTCTTGTGTGGTACCTTGGGTCATAAGTCCATTGCCTGTTGCTGTACACTTGTGGTGCTCCATTTGGAGTATTACCCGCTTTAAATCTAATTGCATAACGTCCAACTCCGGCCGTTGAGTATTGGACCTGCAAAGAGTCTCCTACTTCAAAAAACTGCCCATTAATACAGTTAGGAACATTAAACATAGCTCCACTGTAGTTAAGCTCTCTCGTATTTGCGTTATTTACATCATTTACCCTATAAAAACTTAAAGGGTGGTTGCGAACACCTTGCACTCCCCCACCTTTAGTTGGAAGCCCAAAACCATCAGTTCCAGAGAAGTTACTGCTATGGGTTGGCCCATTAGCAACATTACCAACATTTGTTCTACGGTAATAATAATCTTTTCCAACATTTGTGGGTGGAGTGTATGGAGGGCATGAGCCAAAGCCCATTTCTGTATTTGCTACCCCTTTATATAAAATATCAAATTCTAGGACCTGTGGTAAGTCAGTAAAAACTGTTGATGGGCATGTAAAGGTACCATTTTCACAAGGGCAAGTTAGCATTCCAGGCGTTGCCCCTGCAACGGTAACAACAACATCCTCTTCAGCACCTGGTGAGATACATGAACCACTGAGAACCTTTGCTTGCCCTAAAAAAATATGACCAGGGTTATTAAGTGCAACACTTTGAATACTTGAAGCTGAATTAGTAAAATCTGTAATGTGATGGTTTTGCCCACAAGATAGAATAAATAAAATTAGAATTACATAAAATATATTTTTCAAATTCATTTCCTTTTTGAAATTACTTAATCAACAAAGCCTCTAAGTTATTAACTTTAATTTTAGGCCAATTTTTGTATTTATCCTTATCTACAAATGAACTTGGTTGCCGGTCCATTGGCACATAATAAAAATAAGCTGAATCTTTTTTTAATTGGTATTCGCCATCAATAAACTCTAACTTAGTTTTTTGCTCATCTGGCAATTTTTTTTGCACATACATAATATTATTTGGAGTTTCGTTAACAACATAAGAATCAGGATCAAAACCTGGGAATAACTCAGGGACCTCTAGTGATAATGTGTCATAACCTCTGTTCGCACAATTGATACAAGTAAATAGTAGCATTAGAAAAATTATTTTATTTATCATAATAACAGTCCTTAAATTTATCACTTAACTTGAAATTAAGCTCAACTCGGCGATTTACCTCGTTTGCGGTTTTAGTTTCGCTAGCGTCTAGTAATAACTCCTCTCCAAATGAGTTAATATTTGTAATATTATTTATTTCTACACCAGCATCAGCCAATATATTTTTAACTTTGTTCGCTCGCCTTGTTCCAAGGTTTAAATTATAACTCTTACTTCCTTTTCTTGATGTATGACCAAGTATTTCAATACCAATAATATCTTTTTGCCTTTCTTTATAAACTATTAAGGCTTCGTTTAATTTTTGAATTTGCTCATTAGAAATTTGGTCAGAGTTATTCTTGAAAAGAAGCACAATTGAGTTTGTCTTATCAAAAAGATA
>CALLBC010000190.1 GCA_938001965.1 uncultured Bdellovibrionales bacterium
TTCATCATCACTAAGAACAAATAAACCACTCACAACACCTTTGTAATTAACACCTTCAGAGGACATTGCCACTTTTTGGTTAACAAAACGGTACATATTTACAGCATGACTACTTTTACTAGTCTCAACTTGATTCTTATCCAAGTTGAATGATGTTTCGTAAATATAAAAGGCTAGCTGACCATCTTTAATATCCATTTGAAAGTGTCCATCACCCTTCTCCCAAATAGTTCCATTTACACATGAAAGGTGACTTACGCTCCCACCTGCATAAGTTGATAGTGAAAATAATAATGGTATAACAATAAATAATAGTTTCATAATACGGAGCTCCTTGGTTATTTATAATAATTACTAACTTGTAGACCTTTAAACAATAGCTCCTGAATATATTATAGAGCTGTCAATACAGTGTTCAGTTCCTTTAACTCACTGATTTCTTGAACAGAATCACCCTTTGCTTGTCAAAATACACCCATTTAAAAGAGTACTTTTCAGAAATATACTTAAATGTATCCTCTTTAAAAAAGCAAACATGAGTGTCGTCCTCTCTGTATCTCCATTTTGCAAAGTTAATTTTACAAGTAAGAAGCTCAGTCATAATAGCAAGGTGACCACCAGGCTTTAAAAGCTCATCTAGTTTATTTAAGACTAAGTTCAAATTAAAAACATGCTCTAAAACCTCTGTACATGTGATGAAGTCATATTTTTTAACTTCAAACTCTGGTTTAAAAAATGGATCGTATGTTTCCATTTTTATTCCATCGGCCTCAATTAGCTCGGCCAATGCTCTAGTCGGCCCAGAACCAAAATCTAGCCCATGAGCGGGAGCATTAATATGTTGTTTAAGTGGTTCCCACACCTGCATTAAAAAGTTTTTATACCCCTGTTGTTCAAGGTTGTTTTCGTGAACATCATAGCGTAGCTTTTCTTTAGCTGGCCCCAGCCTTTGCGATGGGATTAAAAATACCAGCGAACATTGCGCACAAGCTTTATAGGTTCTTTGCTTTGGAAGCTTAAAAACCTTTTCCGTGGTATTAAAATATTCTGTTAGATTGAGGCTGTGGCAAAGTGGGCAATTCATAGTGATAGCAATATAGCCTTGTTTACTAAATAAGCAAATCAAAACTAGGCCCGCTTCGCAGTCACTGCCAGATTGTTCATACGCAAATTAACCAAGTAATATCATATAGATAAAGTAGTTTGTTAATATTATATATAAAGTATAGTTCCCTTGCCCTCACAACTGTAAACAGTCTATATTTTATCAAAATTCACCAGGGGTTAAATTGGAGCGTCAGGGAAAATCAGAGTTAAATTGGGTGATCGCCGCTGGTGTTGTTGGCGCTGATATTGGAACATCCATATTTTATGGGACAGGAATTTTATTTCCTATTGTAGGCTATCTTGCACCCCTATTCGTACTAACCACCTGCTTAATGATGTGGTTATTTAAACGAACCTACGAAGAAGGCTTAGCACTTAGCCCCTATAATGGCGGCGCCTATTCAATGATCTTAAGAACAATTGGAAGACGATTTGCCGTTCTAGCGGGAACCCTTACATTTGTATCTTATTTAGCCACAGCTTCAGTAAGTGCCTTGTCTGGTGGCTTTTATTTAAAATCATTATTTGTGGGCTTTGAGTCTAACCAAGCGGTTGTTTTACTCTCGTTTATTCCAATCATACTATTTGGACTACTTAACTCTCGCGGCATTAAAGAGCCAGCGAAGCTTGTAACTGTAATTGCAGGTTTTCACTTTTTCCTTCTCATTATTATGGCCATTTGGGGGCTTGCCTATATTGGTTTTAATTATGAACAAATTGATTTTGATAAGTTTTCCAAGCTAACTCCTAGTGGAGAAATTTCATTCTTCACTATTATTTATGGATTCTCCGCAGCCTTTTTAGGAATAACTGGGTTTGAGTCTGCGGCACAAATTGTGGAGGAGCTTGAACAACCGGCCCTACACACTGTGCGCAAGCTTTATAAAACGGTTATTATTTTAGTTTCCATAACAGCCCCCATAATTTCATTATTATGTTTACTAATATTGTCCCAGGAGCAAATTGAAGGAAACCTACACTCATTGCTTTCTGTGCTCGCCAGTACATTAGGCGGTAAATTTTTACTCACAGTCATAGTGATTGATGCCACCCTCACACTGTTTGCCGCTGTTAACACCTCTTTTGTGGGCTTTATCGGCTTAGCCACGACCATGGCTAAACAAGGTAACCTTCCCCCTGTTTTACTGTACCGTGTGGCCCATAAATACCCCAGTATCCAGGGCTACCCAGTGATAGCCATCCCATTTGCCATAGTGGCCATGTTTATGTCAGCAGCAGTGGCCGGAGCCTTAGATATTGCCGCCAAGGTTTATGAAATTGCCTTTTTAGGTGTAATGGTTAGCTTTTGTATTGGTGTTGTACTAATGAGAAACATGCCTATTCGCATAGGAACACCCAAGGACTTTTTATCCAATTGGACGCTAAACACTGGGAAACGAGTTATTCCAGTTGTACCCCTAGTGTCGGGAATTATACTATTAACAGCCACCTTAACCCTATTAATTAAGGCTGATGAAAATGTAAAACTCATGCTCACCGTTTTATTTTCTGGAATCTTAATTTTAAAAGCTTACTACCGCTGGGGAGTCCTTGAAAAGCGACTGGTCTCACACAATGACTTGCGCCTAGGGATCGGTAAGTTTGATTCCATCACCGAAATTCCTGAGGACCTTCCAAAATTTGTTCTCTGTGCTGGTGGCACTGGGGCTAGACGCTTGATTAATAAATGTCTGCGCTTTATGTTTAAACATCGCAGTGGCTCCACCCAACCCTTTGAATTATTAATTTTCCACGCTGAGAACAACAAAGACCCTAATGGCTTCTTTTTTGAACAATTAATCCGTGTGGTTTCCCAACAAATTGCTCCCATCTACCATCAAGACATGGTACTATCAGTTAAGATTTTACCAGGCACCCTCAATGAAGGACTACAAACTTTAAAACAATCAATTAATATTGAAGAGATCTTTATTGGCCATAGTAAAAACACAAAAGAAGACGACCAGTTTTGTGCTCAGCTTGAACGCGAATTGGAAATAAAAGTTTCTACCCTGTACAAAAAATAAGGAGACCTTATGAAATCAATAAAAATATATTCAAAAAATTATTGCCCCTACTGCTCACGTGCTAAATCTTTGCTAGAGCGCAAAGGAGTGACTTACGAAGAGATTAATATGGAAGGCAAGCAAGATGAAATGATGGCTCTTATTAAAGAAACTGGCATGCGTACAGTTCCACAAATATTCATTGGTGATTTTTTTGTGGGTGGCTTTACTGAGCTTAATGAACTTGAAAAAAATGGTGAGTTAGATAAAAAATTAAATGGATAAGATACCTTTAAATATAAAAGTGGGAGTTTTAGGCGGTGGACAACTCGCCCGCATGCTTTGCCAACAGGGGCAAAGATTGGGCTTACAAGTTCATATCCTCTCAAACAACAAAACTGACCCTGCCGCTCTAGCTACACCTCATTGGCATAAAGGATCAATAAATAATAAGTCCACTGTTAACTCTTTTTGTAAAAAAATGGATGTGGTTACTTTTGAAAGTGAGTTTGCTGACACCACTTTAATACCCAAGTTAAGAAATAAATTTTACCCATCTTTAAAAAACATATCCTTATTGCAAGATCGCTTATCGCAAAAAAAATCACTGGTTCAAAATAAATTACCAACGTCGCCATTCATACACACTGACAAAGCTTCCGAAGTAATTCATTTTTACGAATGTCACGGATCCTTTGTCGCTAAAAAAAGAATGTTTGGCTATGATGGCTATGGCACTTTCATTGTTAAATCTAAAAAGGATCTACAAAAGTTTTTGTTAAATAAAAACTTAAATAACTTTATCATTGAAAAGTTTATTCCTTTTAAAAGAGAACTCTCCACTCTTTGTGCCAGAAGTAAAAACGGCGATGTTCAGTTTTTTCCTTTAGTTGAAAGCTTGCAAAAAGATGCCAAATGTTTTTGGGCAAAAGGCCCAGTTAATTGCAACAAGGTGTTACCACTACAAAGAAAAATTAAATCCTATTTAAAAAAATTAAACTATGTTGGAGTCATTGCTTTTGAACTCTTTGAAACATCTAAATCACTCTACATTAACGAGGTGGCACCTCGAGTGCACAACACTGGTCACCATAGCATTGGTAGCTGTAACATAGATCAATTCACTGCCCACCTTTACTGCCTCCTAGGGGTGAAACTTCCAAAAATCACCAGCCTAAGTGGTGGTTTTGCCATGGTTAACTTAGTTGGCAGTAGCATTAAAAAACCACAATTAGCTATTTGTAAAAACTCAAAACTACACTGGTATGAAAAGAACGATAACCGCCCTGGACGTAAGATGGGCCATATCAATGCTTGCTCCACATCTGCCGATAAGTCACTTAAACTAGCATTAAATGACCTAAAGGGGTTCAAACTATGAGTAAGAAATCTTTAGTGGCAGTGATTATGGGAAGTGACTCTGATCTTCCTAAAATGCAAGCTGCCATAGACCTATTTGATCAAATGAAAGTCTCTTACGAAGTGAAAATTGTGTCTGCCCATAGAACACCTGAGATGATGATCAAGTACGCCAAAAAAGCCCACAAGGACGGGTTTAAGGTTATTATTGCCGGTGCTGGCGGAGCAGCTCACCTTCCTGGAATGGTGGCCTCTGTCACTCCCCTTCCTGTAATTGGTGTACCAATCACAGCTACTAAATTAGATGGCCTAGACTCTCTTTTATCCATTGCTCAAATGCCAAGTGGTGTCCCGGTAGCAACAATGGCTATAGATAACTCTGCCAATGCAGCACTTTTAGCCCTTAGAATTTTAGGTCTGAGGTCAAAAGTAATCTTTGATAAAGTTGTTAAGCATCAAAATGGCCTAAAAGTAAAAGTGGGCAAAATGAATAAAAAACTAAAAAAGAAACTTTAAGCTCTATACTTTTTGCCCAATAAAAGTTGCGCCTATGTTTTGCCAAAAAAATATGTAGGCAACAGTCTCTCTGAACTCACAAGTTTAATTGATAAGGTCAAAATTAAGCCCTAACCACCTCAATTTAGCTCCAAAACAGTGACATTTTTGGGCTCATTTTTGTAGAAATTATTCATAAATTTTTTTTGTTTTTATACCCTACCCCCTCTAATTTTCATCTTATTCATAATTCCATTGGCTCAGAAATTGTAATCTAAATACTACGTAAAGTTAATAGTTGTACGTCCAGTGGAGAGTAAAATTAAAATGTTAAAGTTCCCAGCTAAAATCATACTCACAATCTTATTGAGCCCGGCTTTTGCCTCTCCCTTAGCGGCCATGGAAGATGTGCAAAACACCAAAGAAAAAATTAGCAAATCCATTGAGACCGCTTTAAAAACTATCCAAGGCGACAATAACCAAGCCACTGAAGTAAACAAGCAAACACAACTAGATGCCGATGCCCGTGAAAAACAAGCTGTTGAAAAGTCTCTCTCAGACGCCGAACAAATGGCAAAGTCGGCCTCTAGCACTGATGAAGTTACACAAAAAAGTATCACTAAGCCGCAACAAAGTAATGGTAGTGTCTCTAGCTTAATTAATATGGAACAATTTAAAGTTTGCTCACTCGGCCATGACTCTGAAATAAATAATTTTGAATATGTAAAACAATCTCAAATCACACAAGCTGCCACAATAATGAAGTTCACTGCTGGCTCAAATCCTAACTACAAATGCGAAATGTTAGTTTTATCAGAAAGCCAACAGGATGTGACTTTAAAATGCTGGCATGGAAATAAATACAGTGAAGGTCTTACAACCTATAAGTTAAGTTACTTTTTCAACCAAGCCTATTTATTTTCTCAAGGGGCTAACTCAAAGTTAGTAATGATTAAACCCATCGTAAATAACCAAGACAATAATTGCCCAAGTAATTTCGTACCTGCTTCAAGTACAAGTTCTACTGACACAAAAACTGAAGAAGAAAAAGAAGGCCTTGCTGGACTTACTTTCTAAATTCTTAGTACCCAAATTTCTTAATTAATATTTTCAAAATTTCACTTGAGCCTTCGGCTCTGAGTATCACGTCGCGCTTCGCGTATCCGTGCCGTGTTCACCTGTAAGGTGACAAGGTGCGAAGACACGATGCTGCCGTAAGTGCACTCAGAGCCGAAGGCTCAAGTGAAATTTTGAAAATATTAATTAAGAAATTTTAGCTAATATAAATGAAACTCTTTGGACTCTTTTAACCAATCTTGCTCATCTTTTTTCATTATCGCTTCTAAGTCATTAATTTGAGCAGAATCATCATCCACCCACTCACGTAAAATTGAAGAACCCGATAAAATATCCACTGGCATAAGCTTTTCCTCATATTCATAAGGTGGCTGGTTCCACATATTATAATTTGGATATAACTTTCTAACGGCCTTAAAGGCTAAACTTACCAAACGGTAAGGCATAAATTTATTTTCATTATAAACGGGGTGATCCACATGGATCTGAAAACCAGAGCAAAGTTTTTGCTTATGCTTTTGAAAGGTGGGCTCAAAAAAACAAGGCCTTAACTTACAACCTAAAAGCCAGCCTTCATTGAGCTCATACATTTTTTTTACAATGGCTTCGCCATCAATATCTGGAGCTCCAAATAACTCTAAAGGAATGGTTGTCCCTCTCCCCTCAGAAATTGTGGCCCCTTCAATTAAAACTGTACCGGCATAAGAGTAAATTCCCGTAAGCCTTGGCAAGTTGGGACTTGGGTTAACCCAAGAAAGTTCTTTTGGCCATGCCTGTTTTGACATATTATAATTATCACACTTAACCACTCGTAAGTTTTGCTTATAACCTTTATGGCTTTTATACCATAGGGCTAGCTCTCCCATAGTTATACCATTGCGCATAGGCATGGGAACACTTCCCACAAAGGTTTCAAAATCCATATTTAAAGTTAAGCCTTCAATCATTCGACCGGCAGGGTTTGGACGATCTAAGACTATGACCTCTTTACCTAAACGCTCACAGGCATCCATTATATAAACTAGAGTTGCTATATAAGTGTAAATGCGATTACCCACATCTTGTAAATCAACAAGCATAATATCAAAGGTAGACATCATCTCATCAGTAGGCCTTCTGTGCTCCCCGTATAAACTAAAAACTGGGATGTCATACTTAGGATCCCTATAATCATCACTTTCAATCATGTTGTCTTGTTTCTCGCCCTTCATACCATGTTGAGGACCAAAACAAGATGTAAGCTCTAAACCATTTTGAAAACAAAGATCAATGGAATGGTTTAAGTTTTGATCCACCGAAGCTGGGTGAGCAAGTAAAGAGACTTTTTTGGATTTTAGCTCCTCAAGAAGCTCCGAATTTTCAAATAACTTTTCTATACCAAATTTAAACATAATTAATGATACATACTGAAAGCACTCCCGTTAAGTTTTTTCTGAGGGAGATTAATATTTATTATCCATGCTCAAACATGCGCCAGCCACCATGAGTCACTTTGTGAGCTCATGGCGTCAATGCGGGCTGCGCGTGGACAATAAATATTAATCTCCCTCAGAAAAAACTTAACGGGAGTTAAATTAATTTATCTTGTAACAAAGATGTATTTCTTTGCCTTTAGTACTGACATTCTCAAACCCAAGCTTTAGGTAAAGCTTCAAAGCTGGAATATTTGTATCGTAAACCACAGCATGTAACTCTCTTTGTTGATTATCTTTTAACCAGGCAATTAAATTATGGACTAAGTTTTTTCCAATATTCTTACCTCTAACTGAAGGTTCAACCCACATTTGCACCATCTCTGACTTATCAGAAATATAGCAACTCACCATCCCTACCCACTGCTCTTCGTCATAGGCCATGAAGTTAACAGCTTCATCAGTGGCAGCAAGCTTACCCACTTGTTCCTGCCAACTTTGATCAGTACGTAGCTTTGCATCTTCATACTTAGACCCAAATGCCTCTGGTGCACCCTTCAAAGCACTTAGCCGCAAGTCTTTATAAAGAGCCCATTCAGAATTTAAAATTCTTTTAATCAAAATAAAAAGCCTCGGGAATAAATTTTTTGCCCGTTTCAGGATGTTTAGCTAAGCGGTATAGCACAAAGGTAAACAGCATTGGGTTGGCCTTATATAAATTTCTTAACGGCTTTATTTGCTCCTCTGTTATGAAACCATGCTTAAATAGTTTTTTAAGAGGCAAAAACATATTCACAGCCGGCACTGGGTAATCACTTCCATAAACAAACATGGATTGAATATTAGGTGGCGCATTTAACATCATTAAAATAGCTCTATCTAGACGGTCCCCAGTCATTGTTGCCGACATATCAACTTTTAAGAGATTTTTATAAGCTGGGTTATTTAACATTCTAAAAACTAACAAATGCCCAGCCACCACTTTATTGCCATTATCAAAGTCTTCAAAATCGCCACTCGAAGCACAATGGGCCATTATGATTTTTACTCCCATATCAAGAGGCTTCCTTAATAACAAAGGATTACCTAGGTTTTGATTGGCCTCTGCTTCAACAGACTTTTCTATACCCACATGTGATAAAATAGTCATATCCCACTTTTTAACAGTTTTATAAAACTCTTCCAAACTTGCATGAGACGGATCCATACCCATGGCGTTTGGCAACCACTTAATAAACTTAACTCCTTTTGCACCCCACTTATCTAACTCTGCAATGGCATCTTTTCGATAAGGATGCACAGAAATAACAGGTTCAAAAATATCAGAGTTCTCTTGTGACATATCATAGGCATACTGATTAGGAATATACATATCAGTATGACTTGGCACCTTTTCACCTTTAATATTGTAATGCCTATCAAAAGCTAAAACATGATGTTTATATTTTAAGCCACCAGAACGAATTAAGCCTGTTAGCCGATCAATATAAGCCTTATCCATATGCCCGGACTCTTTTACCCCAGAGGCTGTTAAAAATAACTTATACCTAAGCCAACTTTTAAAATTAAAAACTGATTTATGTGCGGGATTTAACTCAATACCACTATGGTTATGGCCCACACCCACTAGATGCACGTGCGAATCCCTAATCCTTGATAAATCAATATTGGCAAAAGCTTGTTTAATAAGTTTATTTTCAGCTTCTCCAATGAGTAATTTTTGTTTTGCTGGGTCAAATTCAAAGTCACCGGCCACTCTCATTGGTGATAAACGACATGATGCTAATAATAAAATACAAACTAAAAAAAGAATTTTCATGATATCAAAGGCCTATGATTAATGGGTCTGTCACACTTAGTTATTAAATAACAAAATAGTTTTTGTGATACAAATAATAACGCCAAACCCAATAGTAAATAAAGACATAACTTGAGTTTAATATCTACTATAGTCAAATTGCCAGACAAGGTGGACCTTGATAGCTGAATCAAATCATTAAATGGCGAATACTTAAATATATCTTGAACAAATTTTGGAAATACTGTGGAAGGAAAGTACACTCCAGCAAGCACATAAGATGCGCTTACAAATAACTGTATAATCTTTTCTCCACGACCAAAATAAACAACTATACAGCCAGCTAACAAACCTAAACCTAAAAACAGTGGCACATAAACTAATTGTAATACTAAAAAATTAGTAACTGAGCCAATGTTAATATATTGCGAGAAATAAAAAGCAGCAGCAAAGTATAAAATATATTTTATACTTTGCAAAAGCATTTGCGACAAACTCATTTTTATCAGCAACCCTGAAGCCTTTTCTTTAAGCACCAGTAAATTATCTAAAGCCCGTTTATAGTAAAATTGTTTTATCACCCTAGATGAATTTGCCAATAAAATTCCGGGCCATAGTAAGCTCAACTCCCCAACAATTATATATATAAAATAACCTTCTGGCATCTCCCCCTCAAAACTGGGAGCTGCCATAATTGACTTAGAAAAATACCAATAAAAAATCAAACTAGACAAAACTATGATAGCTTGTA
Organism: uncultured Bdellovibrionales bacterium; assembly: GCA_938001965.1. Taxonomy (GTDB): domain Bacteria; phylum Bdellovibrionota; class Bdellovibrionia; order Bdellovibrionales; family UBA1609; genus JAHDIR01. The sequence continues at coordinate 10,006 of CALLBC010000190.1, forward strand.
CAAAGGGGCTAAACCACCTAGGAAAAAATAATCTCAACTCATGACTAAATAAAAAAGTAAGGACTAACACATTAAATGCCCTGCATTTAATTTTTTAGTATTATCCTCTGAAAAGTGATTTGATGGAATATGACTAGAAAATAAAAAAAACTGTTTGCGCAAAGAGCTTTCTTGCAAAATTAAATCATACAAAAACTCTCTATTTGCCTCATCTAAATTTGAATCGGGCTCATCCATAATAACTAATGGGCAAGCTGAGATCACACAAGATATAATCGAAATAATTTTTTTTTGCCCTGTTGATAGTGAAAATATATTTTGATTAAGATAATCTAATTTAAATTTCACCAGTTTTTTTTCGGCATCACTTTTAGCCACGCCGTAAAGTTTAGCCTGCAGCATAATATACTCTTTTGCAGTTAACGAATCCCAATATATTGCCGCTTCAGCTCCTACCCAAATGACATGATCTAGCTCTTTGCCTGCTAAATAAGCTGTTCCTTTTGATGCCCGGTAAATACCTGCCAAACACTTTAAAAGTGTGGTTTTACCAGAGCCGTTTGCACCAAGAACCCTTAAATAGCCTTCGCCTGTGAGACTCAAAGGGCCTAAACAGAAATTATTATTAAGCTGATGCTTATATATGAGGTCTTTTACTTCTAATTTCATTGCTTTCCAGTGTAAACAAAGATCTTTAGAATTCAACAGGCGCAGTGCCTTTACCCCACATTCCAACCCTTAAAACCTTAGTCTAGGCTTCAAAAATTCGCCAATTCAATGGGCCTTTAGTATTGCCAGACATTTAGTTAGCTCGTACCATATTAGTAATGAAAAATCATATATTTACACTTAGTTTAGTTTGTTTTATTTCTTTGATTTCAGCCCCTAGCTTTGCCCAAGATAGTGCTACGGAAACCTTACCGCCAGCATCTGCAGAGCCGACCAGCGCAGTCATTGCTCCTACAGGACCAGATATCGCTTCGTTAAAGGCTAACTTTGATAAGCTTATTAGTGATTATAAAACTGAGGACGCAAACAACAAATCCCAGTTTGAA
>CALLBC010000191.1 GCA_938001965.1 uncultured Bdellovibrionales bacterium
CCCCTTTTTTGACAAGGTATATTTTTCGAGCTAGTCTGGCGGACCAAATCAACTGTAAGAGCTGTGGTGACCATAAGTATGCTTAATAATATCGTTTTTTTAATTATTTCTGTTTTATTTTTTGCTGTTCAGGCTGAGGCCGTGCAAATTAAAAATGTGGAAGTGTCAGGTCACCGTAAAATTGAAAAAGAGGCCGTTCTCAACAAAATTAAATCAAAAGCTGGAACCACTTTTAATGCTTCTGTGGTTAAAGAAGATATTCTTGAGTTATTTAGGTTAGGTTATTTTTATAATATCATTGTAGATAAATCTAAAGTTTCTGGTGGTGTAAAGTTAACTTATAAGGTTGTTGAAAAGCCAACGGTTGAAAGTTTTATTTTTAACGGCAACGATGAGCTTGATGATGAAGAAATCCAAGAGGCCGTTGACCTTAAAGCCTTCCAAATTTTAGATGATGCCAAAATTAACTTAGCAATAGAGAAGATTGAAAAACTTTATGAAGATAAGGGGTATTTCTTAGCTCAAGTTAAACATAAAGTGACGCCAGTAAAAAAGGGCGAAACGGTTAATGTTGAATTTCAAATTGTTGAAAATGATAAAGTTAAAGTTGAGAAGGTTACTTTCTTAGGGAATAAAAAGTTAACGTCTACAAAACTAAAGTCGATGATGTTCACAAAAGAGGGGAGTTACTTTAGTTTTATGAGTGGCGCGGGCTCTTACAAACAAGAGGCTTTTGATCAAGATGTTAGAAACTTAACTGCCATATATTATAATGAAGGTTATATTCAGGCTAAAGTGGCTCCACCACAAGTGTATGTAACTCCCGATAAAAAATCTATTTATGTAACAATAAAAATTGATGAAGGGGAGCAATACTCTTTAGGTAGTATTGATTTTACTGGTGATATGCTTTTCCCGGTTGAAGAGTTAAAAGAGCAGGTTCAATTAGAAGTTGGAGATGTTTTTGCCTATGATAAATTACAAAAAGATTTACGTGCTCTTCAAGCAAAGTATGGTGACTTAGGTTATGCCTATGCAAATCCAATTCCTCGCCCAAGAATCAATGAAAAAGAGCGTCTTGTTGATTTAACTTTTGAAATTGATAAGGGCCACAAAGTTTACTTTGGTAAGATATCAGTTAAGGGTAACAATAAGACTCGTGATAAAGTGTTAAGGCGTGAGTTAGTTATTTATGAAGGTAAACTTTATAACGAGACTAAAAAGCGTGAGTCCATAGCTAATATTAAAAGATTAGGATATTTTGAAGAAGTTAATTTTGTAGCAAACACTCCAAAAGGTCGTCACGATATACAAGATATTGAGATTCAAGTTACAGAAAGAAGCACTGGAACAATTCAAGTTGGTGCTGGTTATGCCAGTAATCAAGGTTTTGTACTAAATGGTCAGGTGAATCAGATTAACTTATTTGGCCGTGGGCAACGTTTAGGGATGTCAATAAACTGGTCTAAAACAGAACAGTTATTCAACTTAAATTTTACCGAGTCTTACTTTAGAGATACAGAGTGGGAGCTTGGTTTTGATGTTTACCGTAAAAAGCGTGAGTTAGAAGGTCGATACAAAGAAGAGAGAACGGGTGGTGGAATACGTGTTGGTCATCCGTTAGCGCCTTATTTGCGTGGTGTCTTAGGTTATAAATTTGATGATACTGAGCTTGAAAGAATTAGTAATGATCCAGCTCTTTTCCCTGTTGAAACAACCAATGGAATTACCAGCTCAGTAACTGCGCGTATTGTTTATGACAAGCGAAACGACAGATACTTACCAACCAAAGGTATCCTTGCTGATCTTAGTTTAGAGTACGCTGGTCTTGGTGGGGACAGAAAGTTTACGCAAGGGAATTTCACTTTTAGATATTATAAAACTCTTTTTTGGGAAGTGGTTTGGCGTAACAATATTAATTATGGTGTGATTCAAGGAAATGAGTCTGGCAAAGAACCGCCATTTGATAAGCTATATCTATTAGGTGGTGCTAACACACTTCGTGGTTATGATTGGTTTACTATTGGTAAGCGAAAGTTCTCTGCTAATGAATTCAATCAAAACCCATCCGGTGATGGAACCGTTCCATTTGGTGGTAAGCAACAGTTTTACTATCAATCTGAGCTCCAGTTCCCACTGATTAAAGAGGCAGGAGTACTAGGGGTGGCCTTTTTTGATATAGGTTATGCTGATGATACTATTGATATTGAAGACTTAAAAAGTGATGTTGGTTTTGGTTTCAGGTGGTACTCGCCTGTAGGACCATTACGATTTGAGTGGGGTATACCACTTAATCCAGATGAGAAGTATGACGAAGATTCCGTTAAGTTCCAATTTGCCATTGGCTCGCCATTCTAGAGCTGCTAAAGGTCCCGTTGAATATCAACGCAGTGTTAGCTAACTGAAAATTGTGGTGTTATTTTGCAATATAGGCTTTATTTTTGGGAGATTTTTGTTAAATTAATTCACATAGTTAAATTAATTATGTTAGAAGAAATTGTTTGTTTAAAAGCATAATTTTGAACATAAAATATTAAAAAGTTAATATTAACCAATAAGAGGTAAAACATGAAATTATTAAGTATTATAACACTTGCAGTGGCGTTTTCACTTCCAGTATTTGCAGCTGACTTTAAAATTGGCTGGGTTGATATGCAAAAAGCAATTCAAACTTCAAAGGCCGGAAAACAAGCTAAGGCTGGACTTGAAAGAGAGTTTAATAAAAAGAAAAAAAAGTTAGAAAAAAAGCAAAAAGATTTAGAAAAAATGTCTAAAGATCTTGAAAAGAAAAAACTAGCACTATCTGAAAAAGCATTCATGGCTAAGCAGCGTGATTTACAAAAAGAATTTTTAAAGTATCAAGAAGAGGCACGTAAGAGTCAGCTAGAAATTAGAAAGAAGGAAAATAAATTAACTGGTCCAATTCTTAAGAAGATTCAAAAAGTAATTTCTGATGTAGCTAAAGATAAAGGTTTCGCTTATGTTTTAGAAAAGTCTGAGCAAAGTGTTTTATGGGCTAAAAAAGAATACGATATTACTGATATCGTGATTAAAAAAATAAACAAATAGATTTCTCATGTCTGAATGTCTATACGATATAAATAAAATCAAACAAATCTTACCTCACAGATACCCTTTCTTACTTATAGATAGGGTTTTGAGGATTGAAGAACCCGATAGTCCTGACACAAGGGTTGGGGCCACTGCTGTTGCTATTAAAAATGTAACAGTGAATGAGCCATTTTTTAATGGACACTTTCCAGAAAATCCAATTTTTCCAGGAGTTTTACTAGTTGAGGCAATGGGACAAGCCGGTGCACTTGCTTGTGTGTCTGAAGATGACTTTGGGAAAGATTTTAAAGTAATGATAGCAAAAATTACTAATGCTAGGTTTAGAAAGCCTGTTGTTCCAGGTGATCAAGTTCTTATTGAAAGTAAAATTACTAAAGATAGAGGTAAAATGTTTGTGGTGACATGCACTGCAAAAGTAGATGGTAAAATTGTAGCTGACACTGAGCTTTTAGCTCAGGTGTTAATTAGTGATAAGGCCTAAATAATGAGTTTAATTCATCCTACAGCTATTGTATCTGACCAAGCTAAAGTGCACCCTGAGGTTACGATTGGCCCTTATGCAGTGATTGTAGGGGATGTAACTATTGGTAAAGGGACTATCGTTGACCATCACGCCAGTATTGGCTGTGAAGAGGGTGTCACAGAAGTGGGTGAAAATAACCGGTTTCTGCCCAGCTGTGTTGTTGGCGCCATTCCACAAGATCTTAGTTATAAAAACGAAAAAACAAAACTAATCATTGGCAATAATAATACGATCAGAGAGTTTGCGACCCTAAATATAGGAACTGCTAAAGACAATGGTATTACGCAAATTGGTGATAATAATCTACTGATGGCTTATAGCCATATTGCTCATGACTGTATCATTGGAAGTAATAATGTCATTGCCAACAGTACTCAGTTTGCCGGTCATATCAAAGTAGAAGACAATGTTGTTATTAGTGGTGGCTGTTTAATTAATCAGTTTACTAAAATTGGTCGTGGAGCCTATGTGACAGGTGATAGCTCTGTTAATAAAGATGTTCCTCCATTTACGATAGTTCAAGGTAAGTATGCTGTCATGAGGGCTTGTAATAAAGTAGGCTTAGAAAGATCTGGTATGGCTAAAAGTGAAGTTGATAATATATACAAGGCTGTCAGAATTTTAATTAAAGGTAAAAACACTTTAGAAGACTCTATTGAAAAAATAAAAGCTGAATGTGAGCAGACAGAAAATATAATTTACTTTCTAAACTTTATTCAAAGTTCAGAGCGTGGTCTTGCTTTTTAAATGTCTAATCCCACTAAAAAAATATTAATGATTGCAGCTGAAGACTCAAGTTGTCTTTATGCTGAGCGCTTAATTGAATATTGGCAGTCCAAAGAATTAGATTATAAAATTTTTGGCGTTGGTTCTCAAAAAATGGAAAGTATGGGGTTTGAGCGCTTGGGTAAAAGTGAAGAGCTCGCCGTTATGGGCGCTCAAGAAGTAATTAAGCATTGGTCTGTTATTAAAAAAACTTTCTTAGATATTGTAAGCCGTTGTGAAAAAGAGAGGCCAGATGTGGCCATATTTTTAGATTACCCTGGGTTTAATTTAAAAATGGCCAAGAAACTAAATCAACTTGGTATCAAGACTGTCTATTACATATCACCAAAAGTTTGGGCTTGGAAAAAAAGTCGTATTAAATTATTTAAGAAATATATTGATAAAATGATTGTTATATTCCCTTTTGAAAAAGGTTTTTATAAAAAGCATGATTATGAAGTTGAATATGTTGGGCATCCATTGCTAGATGAAATGTCGCCTAAGTTCAGTGATCCGGAGTATATTAACCAATCGCGTAGTCGATATGGTATTAAAGAAGGGGACAGGGTTGTTGCTCTTATGCCGGGTAGTCGAAAATCAGAGATTGAGCGACACTTAAATGTGCAGCTCAAAGTTGCTGAGAGATTATATAAAAAAGATAAAACATTGAGATTTGCACTTTTTGTTGCTCCTGGTTTAACTAAAGACTATCTGCAGGCGCAAGTGCCATATATTAAATTTCCATTGATGCTCATAAAAGATGAACCTTTTGAGATGATTAGTCTCGCCGATGCTGTGCTAGCAGCTTCTGGGACTGCCAATTTGTTTGTAGGTTTGTTAAAAAAACCAATGGTGGTTATGTATATTATGAAGCCTGTAACAGCTTTTTTGGCTAAAACATTTGTGAGGTCCATTAAATTTTTTGGTATTGTAAACTTAATTTTTGATAAAGAGGTCTCTGTTGAGCTTTTTCAGGAAAAGGCCAATGTTGATCGCTTGACCTTAGAGATGGAAAAAATTATTTTTGATGAAGAGAATAAACAAGGGCAGATCAATGAGCTGTCAAAACTTAAAAATATGTTAGGTCACTCGGGAGTTACTGAAAAAGTAGCTAACTGTATAGAAGGAATGCTGTAAATGTTAATGCGACCATTATCTTCTATTTATAAAATGATTGTTCAAGCCCGACATAAATTATACTCAAGTAAAATTAAGACTGAGAAAAAATTAAATAAGCCAGTGATTGTTGTTGGTAATGTAACAGCAGGTGGTACGGGTAAAACCCCTTTTGTTGATTATATACTAAGAGTTTTAAAATCAAAGAGCATTACAGCCGGTGTAATATCTCGCGGTTACGGAGGGACTTACTCTGGAATTACTAGTGTTGACTTAAGTGTTAATTCTGCTGTTGATAAGTTTGGTGACGAGCCTTGCTTATTAAAAGAAAAGCATGTCGATACCCCCATTTACTTAAGTGCTAGTCGCTTTGAAGCTGGTAAAAAGCTATTAGAAGAAAACAATAGTGTAAAAGCTATAGTTTGTGATGATGGTTTTCAACACTTTGCTTTAAAGCGAGATTTAAATATTGTTTTAATTAACTGCTCAGAAGACATAAAAAACTACGCAATGTTACCACATGGAAAGCTGCGAGAGCCTTTGCAGGGTCTTGCTAGGGCTGATTTTGTTGTATTTACCAAAGTGAATTGGACAGACCCAGAGCAAGCCACAAAGTGTAAAAAATTGATTAATGAATACTTTCCGCTAACAAAATCTAATCATGCTTTTGCAGAGTACTGTAGTGAGTACCCTCAACTTGAAAGGAATAATGTGCTTTTAGTGTCTTCTATTGCTAAGCCACAAATATTTGCAAAAAATGTTGAGTCCAGTGGTTTGTATAATATCAAACAACATCTAATTTATAAAGATCACCATAATTACGGCCCTAAAGATATTGATAATATTGTACAAGAGTTAAATTATAATAAGTGTGACTGGGTCCTGACCACTGAAAAAGATTTGGTAAAACTCAAGCAGTTTGATAAAGTAAAGTCTAAACTTAAAACTGTAAATATTAGTGTTAAATTAGTATCTGGTAAAGAGAGTTTCGAGCGTGAGCTTTTTAAAGTACTTAGTTAGAAAAACAGTTAAAGCTATATTTTTTATAGTCTATATACTGCCGAGGAAAGCACAGTACTTTTTAGGGGTTTGTATTGGAGTACTGTGGTTTGATGTGCTGAGAATTCGCAGAAAAGTAATTTTTGAAAACTTAGAAAAGGCATTCCCCGATAAGTCTATAAAAGAAAAAACTAAGATTGGCAGAGCCTCTTGTGTGAACCTTGGAATGACCTATATTGAATTCATGCGTTTGCGCTTTATTGGTAAACAGCATTTAGATGAATTTAAAGTTTATGGACTAGAGCATTTACGAGCGGCTCAAAAAAAAGATAAGGGAACCTGTTTACTAACTCTTCACTTGGGAAATGGCGACTATGCCTGTGCGGGTTTTGCTTTAATGGGTAACCCTTTAGTTTTGATTTCGAAAGAGTTTAAAGTTAAATGGTTAAATGATGTTTGGTTTAATATGCGTAAACGTTTTGGCATGACCTTTATAAAGCCTAGAAGAAGTTCTTACGATATTTTAAAGTCATTAAAAAATAAAAAAACAGTAATTTTTGTAATGGACCAATTTATGGGGCCGCCAATTGGTGTGGAGTCTACGTTTTTTGGTCACCCCACCGGGAGTGCTTTGGGACTTGCTGTAATGGCCCAACGTGCTGATGCCCCAGTGGTGCCTATATACACTTATAGAAATAAAGCGGGCGAAACTGAAATTCATTTTTTTGAAGAAATCCCGTTTGTTGAAAAGTCAGATAAACAAGAAACATTGGCCCATATGACACAAGTTTACCAAGATAAACTTGAAGAGTTTGTTAGAAAGCATCCAGATCAATGGTTATGGGTGCACAGACGTTTTAAGCCCTTTATCAGAGAGCCTAAAACCAGATCCATTAAATAATTTCCTAAATTTTTGAGTTAATATTTTTTTAAATTGAGCTTAGCCTTTGCCCCTGAGTGCGCTTACGGCAGCATCGCGTCTTCGCACTCTGTCACCTTTCAGGTGAGCACAGCGCGGATACGCGAAGCGCGACGCGATACTCAGAAGCAAAGGCTAAGCTCAATTTAAAAAAATATTAACTCAAAAATTTAGGAAATCATTGAATGTGATTAGTATAGATAGCGGAAGTAAATTTTATGCACTAAACCTTAGTCATAATGGTTTATCTGACAATGGGCTTGTAAATTGGTTTTGTAGTGTCAAAAAATCATAATGATTATATAACTAAATATAGGGTCTGTTGGTGTTTCATCTAGTTAGTTAAGAGATTAGATTGGTTTAGATTTAAGTTGAGGTTAAAAAATTAACCGGAGTTGTGGCTCAGTCACAGTGAGGATTAAATTTTTAAACTCAGCGAAAAAGCTAAGCCTAGATAGGCTCTTAAATGACTAGATGAAACATCAACAGACCCTAGAGAAATAACTAAATTATTCACCGGAGAATCACTATGAAGTTTCTTGTTTTTATTTTAACATTTGTATTTTCATTACAGGCCTATTCAATAGATCCAATAACAGATTTTGGGTTAAACCAACCATTTGTAGGAGCAAGGGCATTGGGAATGGGAAATGCTTATACGGCATCGGTGGATGATCATAATGCCATTTTTTATAACCCTGCTGTGTTATCTAGAAATGATGAATGGAAATTAAGACTGTTTTTATCACCAACATTAGACTTAGATATTTTAGACTTTGTGGATGATGCCGAGGTGGCTTTAGATGCTCCGAGTGCTCAAAAAAATACAGCAATAACAAATTTATTAGATAAATATGCTGGTGAATTTTATCATTTGCGTGTGATTGGGCCATCAGCAATTTGGACAAAGAAAAACTGGGGGGTTGCATTTATCCCGTTAAACTTTCAAGCTAATACACAAATAAACGCTGTAACTGCCTATGAGTTGAAGTTAGATGCCCATTTAGACTCAACATTAGCAGTTTCTTATGCTGACGATGTGGATTGGTTTGGACCAGGGCATTGGCTATCCTATGGAGTAACCCTAAAAGCATTGAATAGAGCTAGTATTGTGCAAGTAGTAAATAGTACTGACCTAGCGCAGAGAAGTGATTTCTTTGACCTCAATGATGACTCCTACGAGGGAATGACAATTGATTTTGATTTTGGTTTTGCTTGGACGCCTAAAATTAGTGAAACATCCATCTTTAGATACGCTGAGCCAACTTTAGCATTTAGTGTAAAAAATGTTGTTGATTATGGTTTTCCAATAAAGCTTGGATTAGTTTCAGATAATGAAGATGAAGACCCAGTAAAATTAGGTAGAAGAATTGATCTTGGCTCTAGTTGGCGTCTGCCTTCGTTTTGGGTGTTTGATACAAGGTTTGCCCTAGATATTAGAGATATTGGCCATGACAACTGGACATTTAATAAATCTCACCATGCCGGGCTTGAGTTTGGCTGGGAGATGAATAAATGGTGGCGAGGGCATTGGAGTGTTGGTCTTAACCAAGGATATTTAACAGCGGGTTTTGGTGGTAAGCTTGGGTGGTTCCAGCTTGATATTGCCACTTGGGGCGAAGAAGTGGGAACTAAAGATAGCCGCCGTGAAGATAGAAGATATATTGCAGAGATGAGTATTGATTTTTAAATTTAATTAAATTCTAAAAAAAAGCCAAGTTTAAAAACTTGGCTTTTTTTTATAATTTATATACGAGTTATTATGGAGTTGGATCAAATGCATCAATAAGTGCTTGTCCAATATCTTCGTAGTTACCTGCGCCAAAATCAATAGCAGCATTTACATCAGCACAGATTTCATTTTCAGATAAATCTGCATCAGCACAGAATATGTCATACATTGATTCAGCAGATTGACCTAATAATTCTTTGCAAGCACTATCAGGAGCACAACCACTATAAATTTCATTAACTTCAGTAGTGCCAATAACTGTTTCCTCGTCAATATCTTCAATATCTATTGAAGTAAGAAAGCCTGCTAGGGTAGTTCCCATTCTTGCGGCATTGGCAACAAACTCAATTCCAGGGCTATCTGTATTACTGCAAGCACTTGGTATTTGGTTAGCACTGTCAGTATTATTTAAAGAAATGAGAGCCATAAATTGCAACTCATTCTCATTAGAAGAGGCATCGTCCATAACTTCAATGGCACTTACAATTCGTTCATTACTTAGGCCACCAGCCGATAAAGTAATTGAGCACCTTAGAGTGTTTGCTCTCGGTGATGTAAGACCTTTAAGAAACGATGAACAGCTAGCAATTGCGCTTTCGTTGCTTGCATTTTCATTAATGCAACTTTCAGCTTGTGCAATTTTATTATTTTCATCTGATTCGCAAGCAACAGTAAAGCTTACTGCTATACATAAACATAGTGTGAGTAGTTTTTTGTAGATCATAATGTCCTCGTTGTTGATTAAAGTCTTAAGCCAAAAGGCTTATATACTACTCGACAAAAGGGCGGGATTAGTTAAGTAGTTTTTTAATAATAGAATAAAAAAATACTATTGCTGGCTCTATAGGGAGAATCTTTATAAAATAGTAAAACTTATGGTCAAATTTATAGCGTCTCATTTTAAGAAAATCTCCATACTTTTTGCTTTAGTATTTTTGGCAATATCTTGCTCTAGCATAAAGAAGTTTCTTGGTGATGATGAGAAATTAAAGAGTAAAGAATTTGATAAATTAGTGAAAATCGAAGAAGTTGAAGTTGTTAAGAAGATTGATAAAAAACCTGTTGTAGCTAAGAAGCAAATTAAACCACAAAAAAAAGTAGTTAAGAAGAAATCACCTAAATCTGTAAAAAAGAAAGTTCCAGTTGTTAAAGAAACTACAAAAATTAAAGCAGTTTTCGAAGAAGAAAAGCCTAAGGTTGTAGAAAAAAAAGTGGAACTGCCGGTGGAAGAAGAAAAACCTAAAGAGCAAATATTAGAAGATGTATTAAAAAAGAATCCATTTGTGGTTGGTGAAAAAACAAGAATAGAAGTGAGTTACTTAAACATGACGGCAGGACATGTCACCTTAGAAACTAAAGGTGTGGCAAAAGTCAATGGCAGGTTGTCTTACCACTTTAGAGGAACTGTTAAGTCAAGGAAGTTATTTTCTTTTGTTTACTCAGTGGATGATGTTGCTGATACTTATGTGGATATTGAAAATTTAAGACCATACTCATTAGTTTTTAGAGTGATTGAAACTAAGAAAACTAAAAATAGTAAAACCTATTTTGATTGGTCTAAAATGAAAGCAACTTACTGGAGTCGCAAAACTAAAAAAGGACGCAAACCACAAGAAAAAAAGAAAGTATGGAATATTCTTGAAGGATCACAAAATTTTGTAAGTGCTTTATTTTATTTGCGAACAATAGACTTTTCAAAAAATAAAAAGTTCTCATTCCCTTTAGCTGATGAAGGTAAGAGTATTATTCTAAAGGGAAAAGTTATTAAAAAAGAAAGGTTGAAAACAGACGTAGGAAGCTTTGATGCATGGCTGGTTCAGCCTGAGTTTCAGATCGATGGTAGTTTAGCTCCTGTTGGATCAATAAAAATATGGCTAAAAGCAGATAAATCACAACAAATAGTAAAAATCGCAACCAAATTAAAATTTGGCTCTATTGTTGGTCAAATAGTTAAGTAAAGTGAGTTGACGAATCAAGGAATAATAAAAGTGAAAAAAATATATTTTGTAATACTAATGGTCTTGGGTCTATTGGGCTTATATCAAGTTAGCCCTGAAACAGAGTATGTAAGTGGAACATCCTTAAGTTCAGAAGTTGAAAATGAAACTCTTAGTGTTGAGATGATTGAAGAAATTAAGTCAAAAATAGAAACATTTAAAGTAGAAAGTAATAAATGCAATATTCAATATGAGAAAGGTATTGGTTTTGGTTATAAATATGAAAGGGATATTAAGACTTTATTGAATGTAGATTCAGTTGGAAATATTTTTCTTCAACAAGATGAGTCTGGACACTCTAAATTTAGAATACTTGAAAATGGCTTAGCTTCTCTCTGGGCTCGAATTGATTTAATTAGAAGGGCGAAAAAAACTATAGAGCTAGAGTATTTTATTTATAGAATTAGGGAAAACAAAACTATTAGCGATGTTACAAGTATTAAAAGCTTTTTAACATCAGAAAAGAAGTCTCATATTAATCAATCTACGATTATTTTAACGAAAGAACTCCTTAAAAAAGCATTAAGTGGTGTAAAAGTACGTGTTCTTGTTGACGCCTCAGGCACTGTTTGGACGTTCAAAGAAGACATGCTCATAGCAGCTCAATTGCATTTAAAGAAAATTGCTGAAGAAGCAGGTATTGATTACAATAAAGTAAAAGATAATTTTCAATTTAAAATATATAATAAAAAATCTTTAATTCAAATTTCATCTTTAAACTTTAGGAACCATAGAAAGCTATTAATGGTTGATGATAAGTATGCCATTACTGGTGGAAGGAATATAGAAGATAAGTATTTTGATCTAGATCCTTATTACAACTTTCATGATAGAGATGTTTTAATTACATATGAGCCAAATAATAAGCCTGCTGTAGGTGGATTACTTCCTGCAATGAAGAATAGCTTTAATTTCTATTGGAATGAGAAAAAGGTTTCAGAGAACTTAAAGTTAAATTCCCATCGTAATATTAGCAAGTACTTAACTAAATTATTTACAAATAATGATTCTTCAAAATTACAAAAATATTTAGATAAGCCTAGGTCATTAAATATAGATACAGAAGATGACTTTTTCAAGATGAGAATTAGAAAAGCATTAAAAAAATTGAAGAAGACTTATGGTATATTCTCCATTGATACAAGTTATGTTAAAGGACTTGTTGAAGGGAATGGGAAAAGTAATTTTGAGTTAACAAAAAAGCATAATTGTAAAAAGGCTACTTATGTATCAGATAGATCAATTCCAAAAGGGATTTTTGCTCTTAGATTAAGTTCACTATTTAGAGACAAAACCTATAAAGAGGACTATCGCTTTACCGGTCGAGTTTTGGAAGAAAAGTTACGTAGTGTATTTGAATCAGGTAAAAAAGAAATAATTATAAGCTCACCGTATTTGTCATTAAATTGTAGAACAAATAAAATAGCGCAGTCATTAGTGGATCAAGATGCGAAGTTTTCAATATATACAAATTCTTTAGCGTCAACGGATGCAATATACAATGCTTCGTTGTTTTATAAGCGGGCAGATAAGTTTTTAAGCTCTGGCGCAAAGCTATATGCTCATAGTGCAAAGAGTTTCCATAGTGGCGAAAATAAGTATTCATTTATTTATAAAGGTGATGATAAAATAAGTGTGCTTGATTCGAGATGGGGTTTACACTCTAAGTCTCATGTGTATGGTGATGACACAATTTATATTGGAACATACAACATGGATAATCGTTCCTCTTTTTATAATACGGAAATGGGAGTTTTTTGTGAAGGGTCAAAAGGTTTAGCCAATGAGTTAAAGTATAATATTTTAAAAAGAGTTAATAATGCCTCAATATCTATTAGTAGTGTAGAGAAGAGGAAAGCCAAATTAATGATTGATGACTCAGAAATAGATCCCCACGGAGAAACTAATCAAGATTCAATTAGCTTTATGTATAAAATTTTTCCATTCATTGAAAAGCTAGAAATTTTATTCTGATGTAATACGGGTACTCATTTGTGCTGGGCTGGCCTTGCCGTGATGCGATACTCAGGCCAGAACTCAGCCCTGACCCTACTGCTTGTATTTTTTATATAGAGATTGCCCATCTCAGCTAGTGAAGATTTACAAATAGTCCTTGGCTTTCATATTAAGTAAGTAACTTGCATATTTGAGCTATTTAAGCAAAGATAGCCCCGAAAAGAGAGGGAAAATGTCCATATTGAAAATACTAATAGTTGATGATGAGCTTGAGTTGCGTAAAAGTATTAAGGCAGTAATCACATCAAAAGTGAATAATAAAGATATCTTTTTTGATGAGGCTGCTGATGGAGAAGAAGCTGTAGCCAAGATTAAAGAAGAGCACTTTGATATAGTATTAATGGACGTACGCATGCCTAAAATGAATGGGCTTGAAGCTTTGAAGCTAATCAAAGACTATAACTCACAAACATTTATTGTGATAATGACTGCGCATAGTAATTTACAAGACGCAGTGACAGCCATTAAAGATGGGGCTTATGATTATCTAGCCAAGCCAGTTGACCCTGAGCACTTATCAAAAATAATTTTTAAAGCTATTGAAACTCAAGAAATGGTTTCTCATATTGCGCTTTCAAAGCCAATATTTGCTGATGATGTTGAATCTGAGTTAGTTGGAACTTCTGAAAAAATGTCTGTTATTTATGATTTAATTAATAGGTTAAGCCATGTGGATACTACGGTATTGATTAGAGGTGAAAATGGTACGGGTAAAGAGCTTGTTGCTAAGGCGATTCATGAAAACTCTCCTCGTAAGCACGAAGAGTTCATAACAATTGACTGTGAGGCATTAGTTGAAAGCCAAGTTGAAAGTGAGTTTTTTGGTCATGAAAAAGGGGCTTTCCCTGGTGCAATTCAAAGAAAAATTGGTAAGTTTCAAATGGCTACGAATGGGACCATTTTTTTAGATGAAATTAGTGCTTTAAATTTAGATTTACAATCAAAGTTATTGCGTTTGTTGCAAGAAAAGTCGTTCACCCCAATTGGAGGGACTAGGCAGTTGAAAACTAATGCGCGCATTATGGCTTCAACAAGTAAGAATCTAGAAAAAATGATTGAAGAAAATACTTTTAGAGACGATTTATTTTATAAGTTAAATATCATGCCTATATTTTTACCGCCCCTTAAAGATAGAGTGGATGATATTGAGAGGCTGGTAAGGCATTTTATAAACATGAGTAACCTCTCAAATGGAAAATCAATTACAGGGGTTAGTGCTGATGCTCTTGCTAGCTTAAAAAAGTATACATGGCCTGGTAATATCAATGAATTACAAAACTGTATTGAGCGAGCAACTTTGTTAGCTAAAGGTGAAAATATTGAAGTGGGTGACCTTCCAGAGGATTTAGTAAATAAATCCAAGGAAATGGTAAATATTAACCTAACAAAAAACTATGTGGGCCCATTAGACTACGATACTTTTAAGACCGGTGCTGAAAAAGAATTTATTATGAATGCTCTAAAAGCTAATAAGGGTAAGATTAATAAGACAGTTGCTCATGCCAATATACCTAAAAACACCTTGTTAAGAAAAATAAAAAAATACAATATTGATGTTAAACAATTTTTTGAAAAATAAGATTACGCATTGGACTCAATTGGGAGTTTAATATGAACCTGAGTCCCTTGTCCGAGCTCACTATTAATATTAATGGTGCCGCCGTGGAGTTGTATAAAGTATTTTACAAGATATAATCCTAATCCAGACCCTTTTGTTGCTTCTTTTTGATCTTTAGCTCGATAAAACTTTTCAAAAATATGCTCAAGGTCTTCACTTGAAATGCCAGGTCCATTATCAGTAAACAACGCATGTACATAATTGTCAGTTTCATAAGTTTTAATGTTTATTTCACCACCATTTGAGTACTTAATTGAGTTCTCAATAATATTTAAAACCACTTCATATATAAGAATAGGATCAACTTCTATAGAGAAAATAGGCTCAAAGTCTGTAGCCACAGAAAAATTTTTATCAATAAGCATAAATTTTAAATGAGATAAAACTTTTTCAATGATCTTATTGATATCAGAGGGCTCTTTGTGAATCCTAAAGTCCTGCGACTCAACCTTAGTAATTTGTAGTATTGATTGAATATATCTATTAAGCTCTTGTGTTTCAGTGCGTAGTGTTTTTACATCTGCTTCAAACTTGTTATTAGGGTCTGAGGTTAATATTCTATCACAAATCCCTTGCATTTTAGCAATGGGAGTTTTTAAGTCATGGCTAATTAAACTAACAAAATTATTTTTTAATTGCTGTGTTTGATTAAAGAGTTTTTGCTCCTCTTCAAGTTTCCAGTTCTTATATTCTTTAACAGTTAATTGATAGCTTAAAAATAATATATAGGTGGCGCCTATTTGTAATAAAGGTGCAAGGGTGGGTATCCAAAAGTTTAAATTGTCAAAGAGTGCAAGAGAAAGAGCTGTAAAGCCTGCGGATAACCACAATAAGTATATAAGAGCAACTGATTGGGGAAAGTAAGACATTATCCATACAGAAAGAAGCAAAATTAATATTAAATATAGAATTGAAAATGGAAAACTTAAATTAGAAATCCAGCGATTATTTTTATTATTATCAATAATATTTGCTGTTATTTCAGTAAAGTTCATTTTTCCAAGGGGAGTGTTGTAAATATGATTTTTTATAGTTTCTGAGCCAATTAAAATTATTTTATTTTTTAAATAACCTTTAGGTAGTTTGTTATTTAAAACTTGATCAATAGAAATTTTAGGGTAAGTGCCACTTGGGCCACGGTAATTTATATACGGGTTAGTTGAGGTGTTATTTTGATCACTATGGTCCTGTAGTAGTTTGTAACTAAAATGTGAGTTGTTACTTAGGCTACGCTCTAAGTGGCGGACAGTGCCATCAATATCTGGGGCCACTTGATTATTGGCCGTATTTTTACCGTTGCTAAACGAAGGTTGGATAATCTGGCCATCAGAATTTTTTTTGGCAGCCCATACTATTTTTTCATGACTAAAAATTTTTGGCTTAACCTTTAAGTTTTTTACGTTGTCAAAAAATAAATTAACTCCAATTTTTTGTACGTCATTGTCTATTAATTTTTGTAACAAATTGAACCATAGCTTCTCATCCCAATAGGACTGTTCATAATTAATTTTATCTTCTTTATAAAGCCAGTAGTTTAAACTCTTCTGTTGGGATCTATTTTGAAGGTCAGAGACATTGACATATAAAAGTACTATATTTGAATCGAAGGCTTGTGAGCCTCTAATTTGAAACCTGTAGTCAAATTGGCTTTCTGGGGCAATTATTAAAACCACAGCGCCTACTAGGAGCGAGGCAATCGCCCTTAACCAAACAGCTTTAAGTTTGTAGATGTAGCTAAGAAGCTGAAACAGCTTGTTTATAAGGTAAGACATGATGCTAACGCATAGCAATAATAGCTGTAAATGACAAGTATTATGCGGTAAATACCAGTTTAGATTTAATTTAGAGGTGCTTGCTGCCGTGAGTAGAAATAGCGAGTGTTTATAGAGCAGGGTTTAAGTTGCAAATAATAAGAAATATTAAGAATTATGAGAGAAATAGCGTTTACAAAGTTGTAACTATTGGGAACTTTGATGGCCTCCATAAAGGCCATATATCGATCGTATCTAAACTTATAGAAGAGGCTAAGGCAAACAATGGAGACTCTATATTAATTACCTTTGATCCGCATCCGGCTGAAGTCTTGGTAAATAATTTTCATATTGATTTAATACAAACGGAAAGTCAGTTTTCCTCTATTTTAGAGGAGGCTGAGCTTAGTGCTTTGGTGATTGAGAAGTTTACAAACGAATATTCCAAATTAAGCGCAGAACAGTTTTTTAATAGAATTTATAATCATTTAAAATTTGATAAACTGTTAATAGGTTATGATTTTAGGTTTGGAAAAGATAAAGTGGGAAATTTTGATTTCTTACATGCCAAATCATTGGAGTTTGGCTTTGAGCTAGAAAAAATTGAACCTTACAGCTTGAATAGTAATATTATATCCAGTTCTAAAATTAGGAACTGCCTAAGTGATGGAGAAATTATTATTGCCAATGAATTTTTAGGAAGAAAATACTCTGTGACTGGCAAGGTTGTTAAAGGCGCAGGTAGGGGAAGTCAAATTGGTTTTCCCACTTTAAATTTAGTTTGTGATAATAAATTATTTCTTAAGCAGGGTGTTTATGAAACAAATGTTATTATCGACAACAAGTCATACAAATCTATAACAAACTTTGGTCGAGCTCCCACGTTAAAAAATGAAAGTGAGCCCATACTGGAAGTGCATATTTTGAATGAAAACTTGGATTGTTACGATAAGAAGGTTGAAGTTGAATTTTGTAAGTTCATAAGGGCCGAGATTAAATTTTCAAGTGTGGAAGGTTTAGTTGAGCAAATTAATAAAGATATAAATACTGTTACAACTGACTCTGTTAAATAAATTTGCAGATCCATTTTTTCGATATTCAGCACAAACTTTATTTACAATTCATTATTTATTAAAACCCGGACCATCGACTAGTTACAAAAATTGTCACCTAATAGTAAGCTAATGATATTGATTAGATAAAGGATTATGGAGGATTCTTTGGCGGCAAAAAAAGGACTGGGCGAGTTACTAGTAAAAAAAAATGTAATTAGCTTTGAAGAACTTCAAGATGCGAAGCAATCACAAAAGGTTGATGGCGGTCGCTTAATGTCTGCCCTTGTTAGAAAGGGGTACGTCAAAGAAAACGAATTATCTGAATTTTTAGCAAAAGAACATAACTTACCAGTTATTGATTTAAGTGTATTTGATGTTGATCCGTCTTTAATTAAACTTGTCCCTAAAAGAATCTGTGAAAAGTATTTAGTTTTTCCTGTGCAAAAAGCAGATAGAACACTTGTTGTGGCTTTTGCTGACCCAAGAAACATATACGTAAAAGATGATTTAACTCTTATTACACGATGTAAAATTGAAGTTGTTGTAACTAGTGAGTCTAATATTCTCAATGCCATTGAAAGTTACTATGAAGGCAACAACAAGATGGATAAGCTTGTTGGTGAGTTAGATGAAGAGGCCGCAGCATCGGACACAGGAGCACAAGAAGTTGAAGTGATTGATGGGGCACAGGGCGCAGACTCAGGGCCAATAATTAAATATGTGAATGCCATGCTTTCAGAAGCGATTAAGTCAAAGGCCTCAGATATCCATATTGAACCCTATGAAAAAAGATTAAGAATTAGGTTTCGAGTTAGTGGATTTTTAATTGAAAAACAACAGCCACCACCATCAGTAGCTTCTGCGATAGTTTCACGTATCAAAGTATTGTGTAAAATGGACATCTCACAGAAGAGATTGCCACAGGATGGTCGACTAAAAGTTAAAATGAAAAACGGCGGAAGTATTGATTTTCGTGTGAATTCTCTGCCAATGATTTTTGGTGAAAAAGTTGTTTTAAGGGTTTTAGATAAATCAAACCTTGAGATGGATTTAGCAAAAATTGGTTTTGATGAAAGAGAATACAAATTATTTCGAGATGCTATATACGCCCCACAAGGAATGGTTTTAATAACTGGTCCAACAGGTAGTGGTAAGACAACAACCATTTACTCGGGTCTATCAGAGTTGAATACATCAAAAAGAAATATTTCTACAGCTGAAGACCCTGTTGAGTTTAATTTAGATGGAATTAATCAAGTGCAAATTAATTCAGAAATTGGTTTTGATTTTCCAGCGACTTTAAGAGCTTTTTTAAGACAAGATCCAGAGATTATTATGGTTGGAGAGATTAGGGACTTAGAAACTGCAAAGATAGCTTATAAAGCGGCATCAACAGGTCATATGGTATTGAGCACTTTACATACAAATGATGCCGTCTCAACAATTATGCGTTTACTAAATATGGGTTTACCAAAATTTATGGTAGCTGAGGCTACAAGTATTGTGGTTGCTCAAAGGCTATTAAAAACCGTTTGTAAAAACTGTAGTGAAGTTTATGAACCTCAAAAAGATGTCTTAATTGATTTAGGTGTTCCTGAGGCTGAGCTGGATCAGTATGATGGAGTTAAAAAAGCAAACGGGTGCACATATTGTAATGGCACTGGAATGCAAGGGCGACGTCCAGTGTTTGAAGTTTTTGATTTCCAAGAAAATATTAGGGAAGCTATTTTAAGTGGTGCTACTGGGCAAGAAATTAAAAAAATGGCAGTTCATACAAATGGCATGAAGACAATGAGAATGAATGCTTTGAGAGCTTTAAGAGAAGGGTTCACAACTGTAGAAGAAGTTATTAATGTTACGATTAAGGATAATATATGATTAAGTTGCAGCAGTTATTAAAATCATGTGTTCAAGAAGAGGCATCAGATTTACATTTAGTTGAGGGGAGTTCTCCTGCGCTTAGGGTAAATGGAAAGTTAGTAAGAATTAAAACACCAGCTTTAAGCGGGCAAGATATAAAAAATTTGGCTTACTCTATTCTAACAGATTATCAAAAAACTATTTTTGAAAAAAATAAAGAGTTGGACTTTGCTTTTTCGATCAAAAAAGTATCAAGGTTTAGAGCAAACTATTTCTTTCAAAAAGGTGCCATTTCATGCGCATTTAGAAGGATTTCTCTAAATATTCCATTGTTTTCAGAGCTTGGTTTGCCGGGGGTGATAGGTAATGTAATAAACTTTCCCCAGGGGCTAGTGCTTGTTTGTGGTCCAACGGGTAGTGGTAAGACAACTACAATAGCTTCGCTTATCAATGAAATTAATAAAACTCGTAAAAGTCATATAATTACAGTTGAAGATCCAATTGAGTATATCTACAAACATGAAAAGTGCATTGTAAATCAAAGAGAAATTGGTTTGGATACGAAAGGTTTTCAGGTAGCAGCAAGGCAGCTTCTTAGGCAAGATCCTGATGTTTGTTTGATTGGTGAGCTCAGAGATCGCGAATCAGTTGAGTTTGCGTTGCGATTAGCAGAGACAGGACATTTAGTGTTTGCAACCTTACACACAAACTCATCACCAGAAGCCGTCCAAAGGTTGATTAATATGTTTCATGGTGATGAAAGAGATCATGTTAAAGTTATGTTAAGTCAGAGTTTAAATGCAATCATTAGTCAGAGATTAATTCCTGGTTTAAAAGGAAATTTAGTGGCTGCATGTGAATACTTACAAGTAAATGCTGCAATTAAGAATATGATCAGAGAAGATAAAGCTCATCAGATATATGGTGCCATGCAAATGGGAAGAGATAAATCTGGGATGATGACAATGAATAACTCATTAATGAGCTTAATTTTAAAGAGAAAGGTGGATTTAAAAGAGGCATTTATGTTTTCTCCAGACCCAGAAGAGCTTGATAAAGCTTTGCAAACGGCAGGAATATAGTTCATGCCTGTATATAGTTTTGAAGCAAGATCCGTTGATGGAAGGGTAAGAAAAGGTGACGTTGATGCTGAGTCTGAAACAGAAGCCAAGGTTAAGCTCCGTGCTAGTCAACTTATACCAATAACTGTTACTTTAAAATCAAGTAAGATAAGTCTGCCAGGCTTATCATCAAAAGGTGTAAAGTCAAAAGAGTTACAAACTTTCACCCGTCAGTTGGCTGTATTAACGGGAGCCGGTGTTCCTATTGTTCAAGGGTTAGAGGCCTTAAATAGAGGTAATGGTGGTAATCCCAACTTAAAAAAAGCTTTAAAAGGAATCTTGGCTCAGCTTGAGCAGGGTAAAACTTTAAGTACCGCCATGTCTTCTTATGGGAATATTTTTGATAAAATTTATACTGAGCTTGTTGCAGCCGGTGAGGCCAGTGGTTCACTTGATACAGTTTTAAATAGACTTTCTGAATACATTGAAAAATCTAATAAGATAACTGGTAAGGTAAAGGGAGCTTTAGTTTACCCCGCTGTAATTATGATTGTTTCCACGTTAGTGATTTCTGTAATTCTAATATTTGTTATACCCTCTTTTATGGATCTATTCAGCGCTTCTGGGCAAGAGTTACCAGCATTGACAATGTTTGTAGTTAACTTAAGTGAATTGTTTAAGTCTTATTGGTACTTAATATTTGGAGTTATAATTGGAGGACCTTTGCTTCTTAGGTCATATGCAAAAACTCCGGAGGGTGAAAAGAACAAAGATTCACTGTTAATTGCCATGCCAGTATTAGGTACTCTAGTGCTACGTTCATGTATTGCGCGTTTTACTAGAACACTAGCTATTTTATTAACTGCGGGGGTGAGGCTTG
Organism: uncultured Bdellovibrionales bacterium; assembly: GCA_938001965.1. Classification (GTDB taxonomy): domain Bacteria; phylum Bdellovibrionota; class Bdellovibrionia; order Bdellovibrionales; family UBA1609; genus JAHDIR01. The sequence continues at coordinate 21,365 of CALLBC010000191.1, forward strand.
CAGAGGCAATTGAAATTGCTGCCAACACATCCGGTAACTATGAAATGGAAAAAGTTCTTAAGCAAACTAAAATGTCTATTACGCAGGGGAGAACATTTTCTGAGCCCCTTAAAAAGTCAAAATTAATTCCAGATATGGTTTCGCAAATGATTTCCATTGGTGAGGAGTCCGGTAATTTAGATACAATGTTAAATAAAATTGCTGATTTCTATGAAGAAGAAGTTGAAGCCGCTGCCGACACATTAACAAGTCTAATTGAACCATTTATGATGGTTTTTTTAGGTGGCATAATTGCTGTATTAGTTATTGCCATGTACTTACCTATTTTCAATATGGCAAATACTGTAACATAAAGAGGAATAATTGGTTCATTTAGAGTTAGTTCAATCAGATATAAAAGATCAAAGTAATTCATTTAGTGATGAAGGTAGAGTATATGCTTTACATCTAGCTAGAGTATTCTTTTTCCTAATTTTAAATATATTTACATATGTATTAGACTTTTCTAACTCTCAATTTATTAACTCTAAGTTTGTAATATACTCACAGTTAGCTTTGTGTGGGTCGTTTTTAACAACACTAGTCTTGTTTTTTAATTGGAATAAACTATATAAGAGTAAAATTTTTAATTTAGGGGTTTTATCTTTAGATATATTGTTTATATTTGCGTTTATACATTTTACGGGTGTAATAGCAACACAATATGTGTTTTTGTATTTAGCAGTAATAATTCTATCTGGACTCATACTTAATCACGAAAAAAGTATTTTCATAGCTTGTTTAGCATGCGTATTATTTAACATTAACTTATCCTCTACCAGTGCTATAGAAACCAATCAAATATTTAGTTTTATACTTAATAATTTGTCTTTTTTGATAACTGCTTACTTGGCTTCTAGCCTTGGTAAGCATTTGTCAGAGGTAAATGTAGAGTTAAAGAAGAAAGAAACAGAAATTGAATATATCAAAAATATTAACTCACTAATTGTTGATAATATTTCATCTGGAATAATAACTACCAAACCTGATGGAGAAATTTTTTCAATAAATCAAAGTGCAAAAGATATTGTTGGAGAGGTGAGTGAACAAAAAAATATTAATAAAATGTTTTCCTTTGATAAAAGCATATCGGGAAGTGCCGGTAGGATGGAAAGCACAATAAATGTAGGCGAAGATAAAAAAATACTAGAGCTAATTTATTCTCCATTAAAAGATAATGAAGGGGAAAGTAAAGGGAACATATATTTAATACAGGATCTAACAAAGCAAAAAAAATTAGAGTATGCTGTTCGACAACAGGATAAAATGGCTGCTGTTGGCCAGTTAGCTGCTGGTATTGCCCATGAAATTAGAAACCCACTTGCTAGTATTAGTGGAAGTGTTCAGCTTTTAGAATCCACATCCTCAGACCCAGAGAACTCAAAATTATTTAAAATTATTTTAAAAGAAATAGACCGTCTCAATGATTTAATCACTGAGTTTCTAGAGTTTGTACGCCCAGATAAAGTAAATGAAGAGCCCATGGATTTGAACTACTTAATTGATGAGCTCATGAAAATGTTGAAGTTTAATAAAACAGTGAGACAGGACATTAGTATTGATTTACAGTTAAACTCAGAGCGTTCAATACACGGCGATAGTCCTAAGCTAAAGCAGGCTTTGCTCAACATAACATTAAATGCAATGCAGGCTATGAATGATGTTGAGGATCCTAAGCTTTCTATTAAAACTTATGATGAAAATGATAAAGTTGTCCTGTCAATTACCGATACAGGTATAGGGATTAAACCAGAAACGCTTAATAAAATTTTTGAGCCGTTTCATACGACCAAGCCTAAAGGTACGGGTCTAGGTTTGGCGATTACTCATAAAATATTAGAGAATCACCAAGCTGAAGTTTTTGTTGAAAGTGAGTTGGGCAAAGGAACACAGTTTACCATAGCATTTCCAGCAAAAGGGGATTTATTTCCTAAAGAAATGAAAGCCATAAAAATGGCTTAAGATTATAGTTTGCTTTTTATAATTACCGGGGAGGAATGATGAAGCCAAGAATTCTAGTTGTTGATGACGAAGAATCAATAAGAGAGTTTTTAGAGATAATGCTTCGTAAAGAAGGTTATGAAGTGACAACGGCTGAAGATGGTCAAAAAGGTTTTGAATTAACAAAAAAGAAAACTTTTGACTTAATTATTTCAGACCTACAAATGCCAAACCTTACAGGTATGGAATTTTTAAAGAAAGTTAAAGACAATGACCCTAGTATGTTGTTTATGATGATTACCGCATTTGGAACAACAGACACAGCTGTAAATGCAATGAAGTTGGGTGCGTATGACTATATAACTAAGCCTTTTAAAATTGATGAAGTTAGAATAAATATTGCCAATGCATTAAAAAGTAAAAACTTAGAAGTGGAAGTAAGGCAATTAAAGAAGGTTTTAAACCAAGAGTATAGTTTTCAAAGTTTAGTTGGTAACTCTGATGTTATGCATAAAGTGTTTGACTTAATTAAAAGGGTGTCACAAGCACCAACTAATATTTTAGTAACTGGTGAAAGTGGTACTGGTAAAGAGATGATCGCTAAGGCTATCCATTTTAATGGTCCCCTTAAAAATAACTCTTTTATTCCGGTTAACTGTGGTGCTATTCCAGAATCATTGATGGAATCAGAAATGTTTGGTCATAAAAAAGGTTCATTTACTGGAGCTGTGGCTGAGAAAACTGGTTTATTTGAGGCAGCTAACGGCGGAACCTTATTTCTGGATGAGATTGGTGAGCTGCCAATGTCTATTCAGGTTAAATTATTAAGAGCTATCCAAGAAAGAAAGGTTAGAAAAGTGGGTGGCGTCGATGACACCGATATTGATGTTAGAATTATAGCTGCGACGAACCGTGACCTACAAAAGATGGTTCATGAAGGCACGTTTAGACAGGATTTATACTATAGGCTGAATGTTATTAATATTAAGTCACCTGCTTTAAGAGAGCGTGATGATGATGTTATTATTTTAGCAAAGCATTTCCTAGAAAAGTATAACAATAAATTAGGTAAAGGAATCACTGGAATATCAGAAGAGGCCATGTCTGTACTTAAAAAGTATAACTACCCAGGTAATGTTCGTGAATTAGAAAATATTATTGAACGAACTGTTGCACTTGAGGCAGGCAGTATGATTTTACCTGAAAGCTTACCACCATTTGTTAATACAACCACTGGTAGAAAGTTAGCTTCTAGTCATGAGATTGAAATTGGCGATGATGGAGTAGATTTAGATAAGATTGTTGGCCAAATTGAAAAAGAGCTTTTAATTAAAGCAATTCATGCAGCTGACGGTGTTAAAAAGCGTGCAGCCAAACTACTTAATATATCATTTAGATCTATGCGCTACAGAGTTGAAAAGTATAACTTAGGTGCTGCCGATGATGATTTTGAAGAAGGCGTTGGTTAAATAGAGTATTACAATTAGTTATTTTAAAAGCCTTAGTGAGAACTAGGGCTTTTTTTGTCTGGAATATAAAGAGCCAATTACTTTTAATAGAGGAATAGAATTAATCCTGTGATACAAAAAATGGATTTATAATATTTAAAAGAACCTTGTCCACATAAAAAGAAGCATTGTTAACAATAATGTTTTTAGGATTATAATCTCCCTTTTTTGATTCTATAATATGACCTTTTAAATGTTGTCCTTCTTTTAGCGTTAGTAAATCTAGATTTTGAGCTTGAAATACAAAGTATGTTTTATCTTGGTTGTTATCTCTTTTTTGTTGATAGGTTAGCTCTTCACCCCAGCGATGAATTATAAGCTTTCCAGTAATATTAGTTTGTCTACTATGACGACCAGTTGCCACTAAATGACTGGCGAATGAATCATCATTTGAGAGGATAAAGCCATGTTGCATTTTATGCTCTAGCACTTCTTGAGCATAACTAAATGGTCCGAGAAAGAGTAGAGTGATTAATATTAAACTTTTCATAAGTGATCTCCTTTGTAAATATTGATCACTCTATTAATAATTGAAAAGCTATATGAAAAATACTGCAAATAGTGAAAGCCTAAATTGCAAATAGTGCCAAGTTTACTAGGTAACCATAAGATTTTTAAACTTCAAATAGAACTTCTATTATTCACGCGCATGTTTGAGCATGAATGATGGAAGTTCTATTTGAAGTTTAAAAGTGCTAGGCAGTGATATTTTTATTTTTGTTAAAAAACATGAGCTTAAGTAAATCAACAACGTGACAAAGAATTAGTATTAGGTAAATTGTTTCAGCAAACTTATGTAAGCCAGGGCCAGTGATTGCACCAAGCTTTATTTCACTAAATGGAGTGGAGAAGTGGGCTAGCCTTAAGATGATTACAGGGACTGTAGCGAGAAAAAGATGAGCCATAACCCCGTAAAAAGTGGCAGTAGAGGTCATTTTCTCCCACTTGCCTATGCGAACCACAAAGTAAAAACCTTGTGCTAAAAATATGGCCCCACCAATGAGGCCAGCAGTCTTTTTTTCAAAGTAAAAAAACAAAAATAGAATTGCAGCTATTACTAAGAAATCTATAAATATAAAACTAACTAATTCTTTTTTGGTCATTAAAACTCATAACCGAGAAGGGCTTTTCCATAAGTTCCGTTATACTCGAAGTTACTGTTTTTATCTTCTCCGTGCATATAACCAATTTCCAGTCCTAAGATAAAATCATTGAGCTTAACTCCACCTTCAAGGGCTAAAGTTAAGGATGTACTCATGTCAATTTCGGTGGCAGTAGTAACACCGGCAGTTGTGCTGTTAACTTCACCGTCGTTAATTATGCCAAAGCTACCTAATGCACCAATAAAAAATAGAGTATCAAGTATTCTGTATCCGCCAAGGATGGCAATACGGCTCAAGTCCACCTCTTCATTTGTAGCTCCAATATCTTCATCAGTTGTTAGGCTTTCATAGCGAAGTCCAAAGACAATAGGAATTAATGGAAGGGACACAATAGCATCGGCACCAATCGTTTGTGTGTTGGGAGATGGGTTAAAGCTACTGCCTTCAGGCTGTCCTAAGCCATAATGGCCACGCAGTTGAACAATGGCCATTGCTTGGGCTGAAAATAGCAAAGTAACTACTAAAATTGAAAATTTACAGAATAATGATTTCATATATTACCTCAGGGTATTGGGTGAATTTTGCATAAAAATACAGCATAGATATAGCCTAATCAACCTATTTTGTACAGTTAGTTTTAACTTGTAATGCGCCCATCCTAACAGGGGAGTTTAAGGGGGGCTGCTGTAGTCAGTGGGGCCCAATTCATGGCAATCTAAGGGCGCTGATTGTAATGCGCCTGCTTAGCTAGATGGCTCAGTATTTCAATAGTGAATAAGTTGGGTTAGTATAGCATAATCAATTTAGAGGTGTGATTTTAATGAGTAAAAACTGGGGAACTTTTTTAATAAAGCTGGCAATTTCAGCCCTAATTATATTTTTACTACTGAAGTATAACACCATTGACTTAACTAAAGTTAAAACAGCACTGGCAGATCCTCAGCTAGTTTTTGTATTATTCACACTAATTGGTTTAGCCTTAGTTTTTAACTCTTATCGTTGGATGAAGATCTTAATGATCCAAAAGGTGCAGGCAAGGTTTATACCTTGCTTTAAATATAGTGTTATTGGAATATTTTTTAATTTTATAATCCCTAGTAGTGTTGGCGGTGACTTGGTGAAAGCCATTATGGCAGCCACTAAATGGGGCGAAGCTAAAACTAAGGTTTTATTTTCTGCTTTTGTGGATCGCTTATTTGGCTTGTCTATAATGATGTCTGTTTGTGTTGTCGGATATTTATTAAACTTTAACACTTTAAATGCTATGCCTGAAATAAAAAGAATTATTTTAATTATTTCAGCAATATTAGCACTTATTGTCGTGGGTGTCTTAGTTAGTCATTTTGTAATTAAGAATAATATTGGCGAGAAAATAACATACAGAATTAAACCAATATTAAATTTTATGTCTGAGCTAGTACATAATAAATTTGACGTATTTGGTTGTGTCCTCATGAGTATTGGCTCTACCTTAGCTCATGTTTTATTTTACTATTCAGTATTTGTATTTTTTGGCGTTCCAGTGCCAATTTCTATTTTAATGTTTTGTGTTCCAATAGGAACTGTTATTACAGCTTTGCCAATTGCACCAGCTGGTTTAGGGGTGGGGCAGGCTGTGTTTTATTATATGTTTAATATTTTTGATAGCGGTTTAGGTGAGATTGCTTTCTTGGCTGTGACCATCTTACAAATTATTTATTTTGGATGGGCTATAATTGGGGCGCTCATTTTCTCGCTCACACCTGTAAAAATTGGAAAATTAAAAGAGGTTACTAGTGATTGAAGATAAGGCTCAAATGTTAGCTATTACTGTGAAAAAACTTTTTCGCAGAGGGGCTGATCAAAACATAAGAAGAATTTTAAATAAAACGCATAAGGTTGATGTTGCGGCTTTATTAGATACTTTTTCTGTAGATGACAGAATTCATATTTTTAACTTACTACCCGATATAGAGAAAAAGGCGGATGTATTAAGTTACTTACAAGAGGAATCACAAATTGAAGTGATTCAACGACTTTCTAAAAGTGAAGTCTTGCAGATGGTAAGTCTTATGGAGTCAGATGACGCTGCTGATTTACTTGGTAATTTAACTGAAGAGGAGTCTAAAGAAATATTAGACTCAATGAAAAAACAAGACTCTGAAGATGTGGCTGATTTGATGGGATACCCTGAAGACTCAGCCGGCGGTCTAATGAGCTCAGATTACTTAAGCTTTGGGGAAGACAGTAAAGTATCAGAAGTGATCTTGTATATTCAAGACAATGAAGAAACTCAGGCTTTTTATGTTTATGTTAGAAATGAGCACAATCACTTAATTGGTGTTGTAAGTCTAAAGCAGTTATTGTTATCAAAAAAGTCTGAGACCTTAAAAACTATTATGACCTCCGATGTTGTTTCGGTCACTGTGGATCGTCATAAGAATGAAGTTGCAAAGGTTGTTGAAAGGTATGACTTTTTGTCCTTACCGGTTGTAGACTCAAACAATACTCTAGTTGGAGTTATTACCGTTGATGATGTCCTAGATGTTATTAGGGAAGAGGCTGAAGAAAACCTATTACAAATGGCAAGAGCTGGTATAGGTGGTGAGAATACACTTATGGAGCATTTTAAAGCTCGTTTCACTTGGTTGTTTCTGTCTTTGGTTGGTGGGCTGTTTTGTTTCGGCATAATTTATTTCATAGGAACCTTAAAAAATCCTAGAGTTGTTTTAATGCCCATATGGGTGGTTTCAGCCTTTTTGCCAATTCTTCTATCCATTGGGGCCACAGCGGGTAACCAGTCAGTGGCTGTTTCTATTGGTGGAATTAAAAGTGGCTCATTTAAAAATAATCAGATGTCTACATATTTAAAAAGAGAGTCCATCTTAAGTGTTATGTTTGCAGTTATATTTTCGGTCATCATCCTTGTTATTGGCTTCTTTTTGTTTTCAAATACTGAATTAGTAATTATTTTGGCTTTGGTACTATTTTTACAAATACTATTTTCAGTTATTTTAGGGGCAATAACACCAATTTTAATGGATAAGCTTGGTCAAGATCCTACAATAGCTTCTGTCCCTTTATTTACAGTCTGTATAGAGTTACTATCTGTGGTTGCCCTATTTGGTTTTGCCTCAAGGTTTTTATAAGTGCAAGATAGTGTTTTTATTATTAGAACAACAAAGTACCTAGAAAGGGACTTAATAGCTCAAACCTATTCCGCTGTATTTGGGAAGAAGTCCTACCTTGTAAGAGGTGGGCAGAGAAGTAAAAAACGCTTTGGTGGTGGAACATTAGAGACTGGTAATTTAATTTCTATTGAATTTAAGTCAAATAAACATGTGGATAAAATGGGAACTTTAGAAGAAGCCAAAGTTCTTAATGGTTATGAGAAAATTAGAACTGACTATGACAAAATAAACCTTAGCTTTTATTTTTTTAAATTAGTTGATCGCATAGACTGGTCTGAAGATGAGTTTGAAAGAGTGTACTCCTTGTTGGGTAATACTCAATCCACCCTAGAGGTCAGTGATAAGCTTGAGACGATTAAATTTATTTTTAATTTAAAGTTATTATATCTACAAGGCTTGCTGCCAATTAATGATATAACTAAAGTTTGGTTGAAGTTAAAGATTGAAGAGGCTCCAGCTATAAATGTGACTGATCCAAACTTTAAGTATTATCAGAAAATATGTGACCACCTAATAAAAGAACTAGTTCCTAGCTATCCCAAATCCATTGATTAATTCCCCAAATTTAATTTTTTATATATTTTATAAAGCGCGCAGTTCTCGCCAAAGGCGAGCTGTCCAGAGCACTTTGTGAAATATATAAAAAATTAAATTTGGGGACTTATTTAATGGAATTAGGATTATCAAAGTCCTTTCGTGGCAAGGGTGGACTCTCTTTTGCCGGCAAAGCCTTTTTTGTTGTGAATTTTAAAGTTATTGTCAATGAGGACCTTGTTTAAGGTGGTTTTGCAAGCGTAAGTTGTAAAGCAAGAGTTTTTATTAGCCATAGATTTTAAAATAAAATCTAAAAAACTAGGCTGCCAAAGTTCTGGGCTAGTGCGGCTACAAAAGGCGTCATATAAAACAACATTAAACTTTTTGTTAAAGTTTGTAGTAAAGCCCAGAGCTTTTTTTAAAATAATATTTTTATTATTAATAAAGTCATTAAGTTGTTGCTTAATAACCTGAGCGTCAATTTCATAATGGTCAGCAAATAAATTAAGAATTTGATTATAAACAGGTGTGAGGCTTGAGTGAATACCAGCAGCCCAGTTTTTAAATTGTAAAATTAAAAATTCGTCTTTTTCATAACTTTCTAAGTAAAAACTATCCTGTCGTTTGTATTTAATAGCTAAGCAGGTTGATAAGATCTCGTTGTAACCAAGGCCTAGCCCAACAGATAAAATACTGAAGTAATCTGAGTTTGCGCATAACTCAAGAGCCTCTCCATAGATGTAAAGAGTTTCATTAAATGCACCTCTATGGCTATGCATGGACTCTTCCGCGCTACGACTTTTAAAGCGTAGTGTGGGAGACTGGTCTTCAGTAGTTATAACTTCATATTCCACATTTAATCTCATGCCTGCTTAATAGTATTAAAAGCTATTAAGTTCAATAGAGCTTGGAGTTAATTCGCCCCTGCTTACATGGGATTGCTATGCTATAAATGGCCATATTGGCACCATGAAATATTTTTTTAAACCTATAAGTGTCTGATTTTATAAGTAATTACTAAAACTAATAAGTTTTAAATTATTGGTACGTATCTTGAAATATTATAAAGCGAATAGTCAAAGTGATACTACAAAATTAAATCAGCAAATAGCTGAAAACTTAAACAGGGAGAGGAAAATGAAATTATTATTAATGTTAGTATTTGGTGCAAGCTTATTTACTGTGTCTACTGCAAGTGCAGATATTAGATCAGTAAAGCGTGATCTAAGAGATGCATTAAGTTACTGTGAAAGTGATAACTCAAGACGTGAAGTTAGATGTTTAAAAAGAGAAGTTGAAAGTTTAAAAGACAGTGAATACTCAGAAGCCTCTTCAAGAAATATGAATAGACTAATTTGTTTAATTGATACTGAGTACTACGATGACGATGGTGACGGTTGGGGTTGGATTCCTGCAACACGTGAGTCATGTGTTGTGATTGGGCAAAGAGATACAAGTCGTAGAGCTCATCAGTTAGATAATGCCATGGATATTTACAGAAGTATTAAATGGCTTAAAGGTGTACAAACTTGTTTTGATTCAAGCTTTTCAAATGAGTGGCATAGTAGCCGTAGTCACCGTGACCTCCTAAGAGACCCTCGTCGTCCAAGAAGAGATGATCGTGTTAACAGAAGAGCAAGAGATCGTGCTGCTGAAAGACAAATTGAATGTATTGAAGACCAAGTAGAAAGAAGACGTCG
>CALLBC010000192.1 GCA_938001965.1 uncultured Bdellovibrionales bacterium
AAAAAATGACAAAAAAATGAATATTTTTGATCCAGTGAGAATGTTTTTCGCATATGTATATTTTTTAGCAACTAGAGTTTACTCTAATCTAAAAAAAAGTGACAGAATATAAAATAATAAGAAGGCGAGCCGTTATTTTTGACGGCTTGCAAACAAGCTGACATTTATCGGGTAAATCTGACGCAAGTGTAATCAGCTAGTATCTCTATGATAGCTCCATCTGGACTAACCATACCCTTAGCACATGCTACTCAGACGCGGATTTTACCTTCCAATTGTGACCTTACTTCCCTTTCTTTACATTTATACCCGTATAGGGTATAATCGAAAAATAACTTAAAAAGGAGCTTTGAATTGAGCCACCCATCACACGAAAAACAGATCAACAGATTAAACAAGGTCGCTGGCCAGGCAAAAGGCATAGTTAAAATGATCGAAAACGAACGCTATTGCATGGATATTTTAACTCAACTAAAGGCTATCAAATCTGCGCTAAGATCCATAGAGTCAAATATTGTAGAAACTCACCTTAACCACTGTGTAATGAAAGCAATAAGCAGCAAAGATAAAAAACAAGCTGATATAATGGTTAATGAAATCAAAGGGATACTCAAGTCTGTTTCAAAATAATATAATTTATTTGACATACCCTCAAGGGGTATCGTAAATATACCGATAGGAGCTTATGAAAATATTTATAACTACAATTTTAATTAGTTTATTTGTCAGCACTCAGCTGATGGCATCCATTTGTAGTTATGAATGCTCCCTAAAAACGCCTGAAATAAGTATTGAAAAGTCTAATAAAAAACAAAACTGCCACCAACAAACTACAGATGGAAACGAGAAGACTTCTTCCTCTAATAACAAAAATGGTTGTAACAATAAACTCTGCCAGCTGAACCAAATAATTAAAGCTGAAAATACATCAATTGATTTTAAACCAATACACCAAGATAACGATTTAGTATTTAATTTCTCAAACACCAGTCTTCATGTGATTCAATTTAATTTAAAAAGATTAGTTTATACTGAAAGTCCGCCATACTACGGACAATACAATGATGTCCCTCTTTTTATTCAAAAGTCTTCATATATTATCTAAATAGCCCCCCAATTTATATACAGTCTTAGATATTTCTAAAAACTATTGCTATTAGATAGGAAAGCCTTATATGAAGCTATACTTAATTTTCAATTTTTTATTATATTTACATGTGAGTTCTGCTGCAGCCGGTACAGGCAACAGTTTAGATAAGCTATTATCTATTGCATTTGAACAAAACCAAGAACTAAAAGCTGTTAAAGCTGATAGCGTCTCAGAAAAAGAGCTCATCACCTCAAAATACAATTTGGATAGCCCAACTGTTGGCATATCTGAGCTCGATCGAGGCAATAAGACTAGGTATATTACCATTGGGCAAAAAATTCGTTTTCCTACCAAATATTATTTGGAAGGAAAAGCTCAAAAATCTAGATATAAGGCCTCTTTAGGTGGTCAAAAACTATCAAGGTTAAACTTAAGAGAAAATATCATAAATCTATACTACAAATTATACTCTGCACAAAAAACTATAAAACTTACTAAAGCAAACCTACGTTTAGTCAAAGACTCAGCCAGAATAGCAGAAACTAAATATGCCTCTGGAAAATCTAGTCAATCAAACGCAATGAAAGCTCACCTTGAAATAACTCAAATTGAAATAGACTTACTTAACTTAGAAAAAAAGGAAGAAACTTTTAAAAATGAAATCGAAGCACTGATTAATAACAATAGCTCAATAAATTTAAATTTAAAAAATTTGAATTTAGCTAAACCCAATTTGAAGATGATAGTCCTGAATAATATAAGCAACAAGATTCAAAGCTATATATCTGTAAACTCCCCTGCTATTAAAATTCAAAAAGACAAATTAAACGCTGCTGTCATTGATCAAAAAGCTTCAAAGTGGGAATTTGCCCCTGACTTCCAAGTACAGTATCAACAAAGAATATCTGGCTTCCCAGAAAACTCTAAGATTATTAGTATAAATGCAAGTATACCCTTGTGGTTCTGGAAAAATAGTGCGAATGCATCTCAAAAGTCTGCTAAGGCAAATGCGGTCAGCTACAGATATCAAAACATGGTCCTTAATTGGACCGCTAAGTTTAAAACTTTAAAATCTCGAATAGAAAAAACAAATAAAACACTGACTATCTATGCTACAACGCTAATGCCACAAGCAGATGGAGCTTATAGATCTACAAGATCAGCTTATAAAGCGGGAAAAACATCCTTCTTAAACTTACTAGATAGTGAGCGTTCATTATATAAAATTAAACAAAATTACTATAAAAGCTTAACTCACTTAATTGTTGATATTACAGCCATGGAAACGCTCATTGGCGAGTCGATCTCAAACTTATCAGGACTCACGGAGGCCCTACAATGAAATACTTAATATTACTCTTTCTATTTACTATTTTCTTAAACCTCTCTGCTTGCAAAGATCATTCTGGTCATAAAAATCATAAAGGAAATAAAGAGGTAAAAACTACAGCTTCAAAATATATTTGCCCCATGCATCCCCAAATTACTTCTGACAAACCAAGCTCTTGCTCTATATGCGGTATGGATCTTGTTCTTAGTGGAAGTGAAGAGGATGATAATGAGGAAACGAACCATTACGAGCATAAACATGAAACCAATACGGACATGCCGGACTCAGGCAACACTAATCAGCCAAAACTTAAAATGCCTAACGGCAGAGCTACAGTAAAAATGTCTCTTGATAAGCAGCAGCTAATTGGAGTTAAGTTTTCTAAAGTCAATAAAATGAAACTCTTCAAAACCGTTAGAGCTCCTGGCCGTATAGCTTTTGACCCTGAACTATACACTGCCCAAAGCGAATACATTGAAGCCTTAAGACAGTGGCAAAGAATTAAAAACTCACCTTTGAAAGAAGTCAAAAGAAGTACTAATGAAATGATAAAGTCATCTAAAATTCGCTTAAAAGTTTTAGGACTTAGTTCAGAGCAAATTAATAAAATTACACAGAAAGGTAATGTTTCAGAAAGTCTAATTGTTGGCGGCGAAAAAGGTGATAATTTAATTTATGCAGATGTCTTTGAAAGTGACCTTTCTGATATAAAGCCAGGTCAACTTGTTGTTGTAGAAGGCAGTTTCCTTGGTGGAAAAAAGCTTAACGGCAGAGTTGTATCTGTAGATCAAGTTATAAACCCAAAAACTAGGTCTGGAAAAGTCAGAATTAGTATTGAAAAAACAACAGCATCCATACGACCAGAAGCTTTTGTTAATGTTTCTATTTCCGTCCCTCTTGGAGAGCATTTATCTGTCTCATTAGAGAGCGTACTTGATACTGGGCGAGACTTACTTGTTTTTGTAAAGCAGGGGCCAAAAAATTTTGAACCAAGAAAAATTATAAAATTATTTGAAACTGATGACTTTATGGCTATTTCCTCTGGACTTAGTGTTGGGGAGGAAGTTGTAACTGCCGCTAATTTTTTAATTGATTCTGAATCAAGATTAAAGTCGGTCATTAAAAATGCTAGTGAGACACCTGAACACAACCATTAATTTAGGGCTTAATTATGTTAAAGCAAATTATAGACATTTCAGCAAAAAATAAATTTGTTACAATGGCCATTGCAGTGATTCTGGTCATTTCAGGTTTTTATTCAATGAAAAGCATCCCTTTAGATGCAATTCCTGACTTATCTGATACACAAGTTATAGTTTATTCAAAATGGAATGTTAGCCCTGACATAATTGAAGACCAAGTCACTTACCCAATTATTACTAGTTTGTTAGGAGTTCCAAAAGTTAAAGATATAAGAGGCGTTTCAACTTTTGGCGCTTCATACGTATATGTTATATTTGAGGACGGCACAGATATTTACTGGGCAAGGTCTAGAGTTTTAGAGTACTTATCAAAAATAACAACAAAGCTTCCTGCGCAAGTAGAGACGGAGCTTGGACCAGACGCCACTGGAGTTGGCTGGGTTTACCAGTATGCTTTAGTTGATAAAACTGGAAAAAATGATCTCTCAGAAATTCGATCATTTCAAGATTGGTTCTTAAAATATCAACTGCAAGCTGTACCAGGCGTATCTGAAGTTGCAAGTTTTGGTGGGTTTGAAAAACAGTATCAGGTGCTAGTAAATCCTGATTCATTAAGAACTTTAAATATTCCCTTAGCACAGGTAACAAAAGCACTTAAAGACGGTAATAATGAAACTGGAGCTCGTGTCATCGAGTTCTCAGGCACTGAGTACATGGTAAGGGCGAAGGGCTATGCTAAAAGCCGCAAAGACCTCGAGAATGTTGTTATAGGTACTAAAGGCAATGGTATCCCCATATATATTAAAAATATTGGTCGAGTCGTCGTTGGGCCTGAAATTCGCCGTGGCCTCGGCGATTTTAACGGACTTGGAGACACTGTTGGCGGAATTGTGATTATGCGATTTGGAGAAAATGCCAACGATGTAATAAAAAGAGTAAAAACTAAATTGGCGGGGCTAAAGGAATCTCTACCAGAAGGCTTAGAAATAGTAGAAACATATGACCGTAGTGTTTTAATAAATAAATCCGTCGACACTCTCAAACATGAACTCCTCATACAAATGCTTGTTGTCTCATTAATCATTTTTTTATTTCTGCTACACTTTTCCAGCGCATTAGTACCTATTCTCACATTACCTGCTGCCGTAATTATAAGCTTTATCTTTATGAGGTTAATTGGAGTATCTGCCAACATTATGTCTTTAGGTGGTATAGCTATTGCTATTGGAGCAATGGTCGATGCGGCTATTGTTGTTGTTGAAAATTGCCACAAAAAATTAGAACTTTGGCGAGAAGACAAAAAGAACAAAACTATTGAACAAGTTGTTATAGAAGCTATTAAAGAAGTGGGCCCTGCCAGTTTTTATTCACTTCTCGTTATCGCCGTATCTTTCTTACCAATTTTTGTTTTAGAAGCACAAGAGGGGCGCTTATTCAAACCTCTTGCCTATACAAAAACACTAGCAATGATGGTTGCCGCTGTATTATCCATCACTTTAGTTCCGGCAATTTTAGTTTTACTAAATAAAAGAGAAAACCCAAGTAAGGATAAAAATATTATTCTACGATTTTTTAAAAATTTAGTTGTTATCAATCGTCGCAAAGAAGACGATCACCCAATAAGTCGATGGCTTTTTAAAGTTTACGGACCTATAGTTGATTTTGTTGTTAAACACAGAATAAAAGTTGTACTTATCGCTTTCTTAATGACTATTTTTACTCTACCCGTTTTTTATAAAATTGGCTCCGAGTTTATGCCTCCTCTAAATGAAGGTACAATTCTTTATATGCCAACAACCATGCCTGGTATATCAGTTACTGAAGCCCAAAAATTACTGCAAAAACAGGATCTAATATTAAAGAGTTTTCAAGAGGTTGAAACTGTTCATGGTAAAGCCGGAAGAGCCGACACGGCCACAGATCCAGCTCCACTCACTATGATGGAAACCATTGTCGTATTAAAAGATCAATCTGAATGGAGACCAGGTCTTACTTGGGAAAATTTAGTTAGTGAAATGAATAAAAAGTTACAAATACCCGGTACAACAAATGCATTCACTCTTCCAATCAAAGGAAGAATAGACATGCTAACAACAGGAATTCGTACACCTATTGGTATAAAAGTTTCTGGAAATAATTTAAAAGAGCTGGAAAGAATTGGAGTTAAATTAGAAGGATTAATTCGTGATCTTGAAGGAACCCGTAGCGTCTTTGCAGAAAGGGTTACTGGTGGCTTCTTTTTTGACTTTGAATTTAATCGCGAAGCACTTGCCAGGCACGGCATCACCATCAAACAGGCTCATGATAATCTATCTACGGCCTTAGGTGGAAAAAATGTTACGACAACTGTTGAAGGACGCGAACGTTACTCCGTTAATGTACGCTATGCTAGAGGCTTTCGACAAAATAAAGCAGATATTCAAAAAATTCTGTTGGATTCACCAAAGGGATATCAAGTCCCTATGGCAGATGTTGCTCGTATTGTTATTTCTAATGGCCCCGGAGTAATTAGAAATGATAACGGCCTGCTGACCTCATATGTTTATGTAGATGTAAATACATCTGACTTAGGTAGCTTTGTTAAAAAAGCTAAGAAAGTCGTAAAGGACAACCTTGAACTACCTGTAGGTTACTCGCTTACTTTTAGCGGGCAGTACGAGAGCATGACAAGGGTGAAACAGAAACTTCAAGTTATCCTGCCCATAACATTATTATTAGTCTTTTTTCTCATCTATTTGAATACTAAATCAAGCATGAAAACATTTATTGTTTTACTTTCAATTCCATTTTCGGCAATTGGTGCAATTTGGTTACTTTACTTTCTTGGTTACAATATGAGTATAGCCGTTTGGGTTGGACTCATTGCACTACTTGGCATCGACGCAGAAACAGCCATATATATGCTACTGTATTTAGATATTGCCTATAATAAGAAGAAAGAAAATGGTGGAATCATATCATTTAAAGATATTAAAGATGCAATTCATGAAGGAGCTGTAAAGCGTATTCGCCCTAAAATGATGACAGTGATGACCACATTTATTGCCTTGATGCCAATTATGTGGGCGAGTTCTGCCAGCACCGGTGCTGATGTAATGAAGCGCATGGCAGCGCCAATGGTGGGAGGAATTTTTACTTCTTTTGCGTTGGAGCTTTTAGTTTATCCAGCCATTTACGCTATCTGGAAAAATTACGAATTTAATAAAACAAAAAAAAACATAAACACCGACCCGGAGGTCTTATGAAAAAAATAATTATTTTATTATCAATGGTAGCTTTATCGTCTCCTTTATTTGCTAAGGAAACTACAAAAAAAGTAAACACCGAAAAAACAATAAACGTTGAAATTGGTAAGAAAGGTTTCGTACCAAGTTCTATTGAAGTTAAGAAGGGACAAAACCTTACTCTCAATGTTAAAAGAACAACTAACAAGACATGTATGACTGAACTAAAAAATCCAATCAATGGGTCTGTGGTTAAATTACCGCTAGATAAAGAGGTGGTATTCAAAGTTGGGACCTTTAAAGATGAAAAAACAGTTAAGATTCTTTGTGGAATGGGCATGAAGGCCGGCGTAATAATAGTTAATTAAACTTACACCATTAGACATAAGGAAATATTATGGAAACTAATAAAATTTATAGAAAATCAACTTGTCCTTGGGGGAAAAAAGCAATTTCGTTAATGGATAAAAAAAATATAAGTTATGAAGATCACATCTTTGAATCTAAAGAGGATGAACTTCAATTTAAAGACAAACACAATGTAAAAACAACCCCTCAGGTATTCTTAAAAGGCTCTAGAATAGGTGGTTTCACTGATCTAGCTAAAAATTTAGGAGAAGAAATTTCGGAAGAAAAAACAACGACCTCAGAGAAGTCATATCGTCCTATTATAGCTGTTTTTGCAGTCTCAGTCTTACTTTCAATCGTAACAGCACCAAACTTAATGAATCTAATGGGATATTTTTTAGTTATTTTATCTTGCCTCAAGTTAATGGACTTAAACTCTTTTCAAGGTAGTTTTAGTAATTATGACTTACTTGCAAAAAAAATACCTTTTTATGGTTACTTGTATCCATTTCTAGAGCTAGGTGCTGGCTTAGGGTTTTTATCTGGTAAAGCTACAATTATTGTTGCTACATTTTCTATCATTGTAGGTCTAGTTGGAGGCTATTCAATTTTTAAAGCTGTGTACATAGATAAGCTTGATTTAAATTGCGCTTGTGTTGGAGGAAATACAAAAGTTCCTTTGGGAATTGTTAGTTTTTCTGAAAACGCAATTATGGCAGTCATGGGAACTTTACTATTGGTTTAAATTAAAAAAATACTACAATTATGTAGATTATTTCTTAAGGAGGAACAAATGAAAATATTAATAATTTTACTATTTTTACTGAGTACAAGTATTACTAGTGCTCATGAAAATAAAGCTTTAGCAGAGCAAATGAAAGAAATGGGGGTTCATTTCAAAGTCATTGTTGATTCTTTCAAAAAAGGAGTACTTACAGAGCAAGATTTGACTGCTACAGAAAATTTACAGTTAAACATTTCAAATGCCAGTTTACTATACCCTGAGAAAGCAAGTACAGATACAAAAAAGGTTTTGTATCATAGATTGATGGCCGAGCTAGGAAATAACGCCCTTCACCTTGAGATACAAATAAAAGCAGCTCTCGAAAGTGAAGCACAGAATTTATCTCAAGTGGGTATAATTTTAAAAGCCATGAATGAAGCCAGAAAGCTAGCTCATGATGAATTTAAAAATGATGATGGTCACTAGATTACTTATTTGAGAAGAATTATGAACTTTAAATTATCTATTTTTATTTTTTCTGTGATAATAATAGCCATGCCTTTAGCTTCGCTGGGGCATGGTGGTCTTCACTCTGATAAGGTCGACTTATCAGCAAAAAAAAATGAAGCTCCCCGCTGCAAGCAACGGGGTATCCCTGGCTACGCCATTTAGGTGAACAGCTGAAGCTGTTGACGATGGACCTTTTTGTAATTTAACCCACTACCTTGGTTCTTAACGTACTTCTTTATTACCTCTTCATTGCCGTGCTGGCCCACCGTATTTACGAAATATCCATCTGTCCAAAACTGACTCCCCCATAACTCCTTCGTCACCTCTGGAAGTCTGCGAAATATTTCTCTTGCTGTTAGACTTTTTACCATCTTGCATATCTTTGTTACACTGTAAGTTGGTACAGACTGAATCAAAAAATGAACATGATCACCATCAGTGCCTATCTCAATAAATTCAATCTCATAGCGTAAACTAATCTCTTTGCAGATAATTTTTAGTTCAGATGAAACTTTGTCTGTTAATACTTTCTTGCGATACTTTATTGGACAAACCAAATGATACAATAAGACCGATACATTGTGACTTTTATGGATATACTTGCTCATGCGGTGAGGCTATCGCCTCATATGGTCGCGGCAAGCCGCGGGGAATTAAACCCTATAGAGATTAACCAAAATAACACTAGTACTATCTCTATCAACCAAACTTACTTGAAGCTTATAAAGCCTATATTTAAAAAGTCATGTTTTGATTGTCATAGCAATAACGTTCAGTACCCCTGGTACTACAAAATTCCCATCATTACTGATATTATAGATTCGGATATCAGAAAAGCAAAAAGCCACTTAGATTTCTCATTTGATTTTCCATTTAAAGGGCATGGGAACTCTGTAAATGATTTAAATAGCATTATGGATACTATAAAAAATAAAACAATGCCTCCAAATGATTATTTGTTTATGCACAGGGATAAAAAATTACGTCTTAAAGATAAAAAAATTATTTATAATTGGATAAATAACTCTTTAAAATTACTAACTCATAATGGAGCTGCTAATTGAAAATATTATCTATGCTTTTGTTTATTTCTTTACTAAATCTTTCTTGTGACCCTGTTCATGAAAATACACAATCTATTGATGATGACTTACATGAAAAAATTAAGTCAGAGGAGCCCATAACTTTTGACCAAGATATTCTACCAATATTTGTTCAAAGATGTATCAGTTGTCATGATGATTTTGACTCCTATCTTGATGCCTCAAGCTACTCAGATGTTAAAAGTAAAATTAGAAAAATCTTAAAAACTGTAGTAGAAACAAAGACAATGCCCAGTGACGCTCAAAATATGCCACAAATTGAAAGAGATCTTGTAGAAAAATGGATTAATGATGGTGCTTTGAAGTCTCTCACTGCCCCCCATCCTCTTATTAAATAACCTCTAACGAATCAATATCGCCCATTCTATATGGCCCCGATGTAAAAGCCACGCTAAATGGTTCAACTTCCCTTGGAATTGTTTTAACTTCAAATGTAGACACTTTCAGTAGGTCTTTTACGATTTCATCATATTTATCAAAAAAATTATTTTTAGCTTCTTTAGAAACACTTGCACTAAAAGCCTTTACTTCATGTTTGTCATCACTCATTTTATCTAAAACTCTTTTATTGAACTTTGGAAGCCAAGACTTATAAAATGCTGTTTGTAGAGGGCCACCTTTTTGAAATTTTAAAAAACCTTTATGCTTAAATAGTATTTTATCCCCAGATTTCCATTCAATTATTTCTAGGTCATCAAGCTTTCTTAAATAACTGTATATTAATTTTTTTTTATTTTTTTTATCTTTTAATATTTCCTTAAGATTTTTATGTATAAATAACCTTCTATAAAAATAAAAATATTCTAAATTTTTTGATAAAAATTTCTCAGCTTCATAACTAAACATGGACGTATTAACCGTTTTTTCTTTTGCAAAAGACGTTAAATCAAAGAGAGTAAGATCAAGAACACCGGCAAGTTGAATTATTTTAGAAATCGAACATTCTTCTTTTGAAAAAATACGCTTGATCGTAGATTCTGCTAAATTTGTTTTGTCAGCAAGAACTTTGTATGAAACCTTTCTACTTTTGAGGATTTCTTTAAACGCTGTGAACAAAGCATTTTTTTCAGTATTTATTCTCGACATATAGTACCCCTTTGCCAAATTAGTATAATATATTGATACTAAAATCAATATATTTGACATAAAAGTATCTTTATTTTATCTATTTCATTAACTTATAGGGGGTAAAAAATGAAGAAGCTTTTATTATTCATAATTTTCATTGGATTAGGTCAAAATGCATATTCAAGATCTTATACTTGTACTAGGTCAGCTAGTGACCCAACAATTATTATTTCAACAGAAGTAGGTGCTGCTTTTATTGAGTATGTAGCGGAGGGTAAAAGCACCTTCAAATTTTCGCTACCAGACACAAGTGTGATTAAAGGCAATTACTGGGAAACCAAGCGAGAGTATATAAATTTTAATCCAGGCTGGGGAGAATCAACAGTTAATATTTATGGAAGAATTTCAACAGATGAAAGTTCTATATTTGATATTTTCGTAAGAGGAATGCGTGGGAATTTAGTTCAATCTCTCGTAAGCTATAAATGTTTAAAACAATAATACCAAGAAATATTTTTTTATACTACTATAAGAGAATATGTAATCTCAATTTTAAGACTCGACTTTTATTTGATTACAATATACCTTAATTGCGTGAACAATGAACTTAAAATTGCTATAAAAAAAGAATTACACAGCGGCTCGATTTTTTTGAAAAGTGGTCAAACGCAAAAAGCTTTTTATCATTTACAGCGTGCTCATATACTTGGGCAAACAAACCCTTACTTTCATACTCTATCGCATCTCTATATGTTTTATGCTGCAATTATTGACAAAAACATCAAAGAAATGATTGGTCAGCTATTTAGAATTCCTACTGGTTTTATTGGATCTATATTTGGAATAGTTCCTATAGGGAACACAGGCCGGTCGAATGTGAATGCTTTCAAATCAATGCCTATACCAAGTGACTTGCAAAGACTAATTGATAGCACAAAGGGAAGTACGCTTTAGAGTAATATCAAATTAGTGCATTTTTTTAATTTATTCCCAATATGTTATTATTTAACTTGATCTAGAGTTTTTAATTAGCTACTGTTTAGATATGTTAAAAAAATTGATTGTTTTATACATGGTTTTGTTCGCATCATTTGATATAGTTCTTGATCAGGATATATTTCCATCATCCCTCAATGAGGCGACTATATCTAGTCAAGCTGAAGCCTCTATAGATATTAGCGTTACTGTCATTTCAGCACACGATGAGCATAATTGTCCGGACTCAGAAAATTGTGACGATTGCCATGAGTGTCACTTAGGACATTGTAGTGTTCTTCTGGGAAGTGGTGTTACATTTTCCATAAAGGAACTTCAACTTTCGTATTTCAGAAAGTCAGATCTACTAATAACTAGAAATATTCATTCAGTGTTTCGCCCTCCCATTGAAGCTTAGTCCTACTAAAGTTATTAAAAATTTCTAAAAATTAAATATATCTGAGGTGAAATATGGATCGTTTTCCATCTATTTTTGTCGCATTGATCATCGCTTTACTTTCTATTGAAGTATCTGCTAATTGTTCTACGGCGAAAAATGTTGATGCTGTCGTGGACTGTCTTCTTGAAGGACATCCGCAACTTACTTTATCAAAAGCTAATTCTGATGTTGCAAAAGCCAACATTAATCAATCTTCCCAGGTGATCAACCCTACACTAGATTGGGAAGTTACTGAAGCTCAAGGCACGAATGGCTTTACTAATGAATTTGCCCTAATGCAAACTATCGAACTTGGGTCAAAAAGAACTGCGAGGAAGCAGCTTGCACAAGTGCAAAAAGACATTCAGTCATTAGGCTATCAAAAGGTATACAACAAACTAAAAATCAACCTCATTCTTGATTTATATCGTTTGCGCCAGATTGAGCACGAGTCCGAAATTATAGAAGAGAATCAAACAACTTTTAAAAGGATGATTGCACAATATAAAAGAATTGGACGAATGAACCCCGAAC
>CALLBC010000193.1 GCA_938001965.1 uncultured Bdellovibrionales bacterium
TTCACTGAAATAATTTCATTATTATTTAGAGCAATTGCTCTCAAGTATGATTTTATTGGCCAATGAGTAGGCTCTAAGCTAAGACATAGTCAAAATCAAATACTTAGGGGTAATAATGGATTTAAGAGCTGTAATTGTTATATTTTTAATGATGTTTTCTAGTTTGAGTTTTGCTGTGGATTATAAGGGCGGCGATATTCACGAGAATGACTCCAAATGGATGAATGCCAACTTATATCATGGTTTAAACCAGCGCGGTGGTCCATTTAAGTTTACAGACACATACTTAGAGTTAGAGTTTGGTGGGCGATCAGGCATTATTGACTATTACGGCTATGTAGATTTTCTAGATATTTTAAACGATTCTCAAAGTGACAAGCATGATGCTGATAACTCTTTTGCCAAAGTGGACTTAAGGTTTTCTCTAGATGCCATGTTCAAGAAAGATTTGGCATTGGGAGCTATAAAAGAGTGGTATATAGCTACGGAATACATGGATGGAGATGGAGCGTTAAGAGTTTTTTGGCTGGGGCTTGGAACCGATGTTGAAGTTCCTTGGTTAGGCCTTGTAGGTTTTAATGTTCAGACTCGATATTATATGGAGAACTTTGGTGCTTCTAATGAAGAAAAGTTTGATGGCTTGGTTTTACATGTAAATTGGTTTAAGCCATTTGTATTTTTTGATAAAGATTTTATTTCATTTCAAGGTTATGCCGACTATGAATTCTTAAGTGAGTTAAATAAGCCAGAAGCAAGTTATTACTCTGATGACTCATTTCAAACTTACCTTGGTTTTTGGTTTCATAGTAAAAGATATGCCGTTGGTTACGGAGCTAAGTTTTATAAAAACATGACTCAATTTAAAGATGAAGCTAGTTTTTTTCCCGGTGGGCCAAAATTTGATACTACTGGCGTCGGGCACTACTTTAACGTGACTTATAAGTTCTAACCAGACCTTTAGCCTGTATAGGCTCGATTTAAATCCAGAACAATACTAATAGGCAGCTATATAAATAGACTGAATTTTACTTAATACAGTATGATAAACCCTGAGAGTTATTAGGATGATAACTCACCTTGAGGGGGACATATAAGATGTTTAAGTATTTCTTTGTAGTTTTAGTTTTAGCAGGTCTAATTTTTGGAGGTTTCCAGAATTGTAGTGGCAATGAGTTTACATCAAACTCAGCAGGCGCGAAAGTTGATATAAAGCCACCTGTTGAAGAGCCTCCAGTAGTTATTAAAAGTTTTAATGTTGGTAATTATCCAGAAGGTGATACTTGTGTTGAGGTTGGAGAGCGTAAAGTATTTAGTATTGAGGTTATTGATGGTGGTTATGAGCACAATATAACTTGGAAGAAAGTTGATAACCCAGAAATTTTATCTAATACCGATTCCTATGCATTTTTAGCAAGTCCTGAAACAGTTGGCTTTTATGAAGTTATTGTGGATGACGGATATAAAAATGAAGTTTATAAGTTTTCAGTTTCTTACTGTGATAACCCGGAGCCACCAGTTGAGCCGCCGGTAGAGCCACCAGTTGAACCTCCTGTAGAACCACCAGTTGAGCCACCTGTAGCTTGTACGCCGCCGGAAATTAAAACCTCGCAAGAGTTAACTCAAGTGTTATTTGTGGGTGGTAAGTTTTGGTTAGGGTATGACGTCACTGGTGACCCAAAACCAAATATTAAATGGTTCTTTTATAAAGTTCCTGGCAATGAGCCTAAGAGAATATACCCACCACAGTTTGATCATTATTATGATATAAACCCGGTCAATTATGAGCACGATGGTTATTATTACATAACTGCTGATAATGGTTGTGGAGATCCCGTTGAAAGTGCTCATTTTCGTGTAGTAGTTAAGGGAAAGGTTACTGGTGGATCACCAAATGTATCAGAAGCTGGACAAGTCATTGGCTGGGTAGATGAGCTAGGGATTAACTCTGAAGGTTACCTGTACTCTAAAGGCTATCTATGCTCTAAGAACTACAATGATGCGATTATGGTTAAAATTGTTGCTCAAAAAGGTAATGAGCCAATGAAGATTTTAGGTAAATATAAAACTAATCACCGTGTGGATGTATTTCAACAGTGTGAAAACGGTGGAGATGGAAAGCATGGCTATAGATGGACCAGCAGTAAGCCTGCTATAGAATTTAAAGGGCATAGAATTTCTGTGTTTGGAATTCATCCATCTGGTAGAGGTGAGTTAGATCGAAAAATACCTGGAAAAGAAATTGATATAGAGTAAATTAAAAAAAAGTTAATTTAATAAATTGAAGCCTCCAGATTGGAGGTTTTTTTTATTTCTTGGCCTTGTCAGTCTCATGTACTTTATCGTTATGAAAATATGACTTTGGAGCCTGCGAGCAAAAAAATATTAAATTGTTAAGCTCAATTTATCAATGTGGTAGAGATTTTTATAGATTGTAACTAATCAAAACCTATTTATATAGAAACTAATACTATTTACCTGGACTTTTGTTTAATCTCTAAATTAATTAAACAGATTTGGGGAAAAAAAATTATTTTCTCTCGACGAACTTAGTTGCTCTTAATATGATTTTTTCACCTAAGAATGACTAAACTTAAAAAGGAGTTAACTATGTCAAAAAAAATATCTTCTATTGAAGGAATCGGTGAAGCAACTACAACTAAACTTGAAAAAGCAGGTATTACTACTGTTGAAGCTTTACTAGAAAAGGGTGGCCAAAAGGCAGGACGTAAAGAGATTGCTGACGCAGCAGGAATGAGTGAGTCTGTTGTTTTGGACTTTGTTAATATGGCTGATTTATTTAGAATTAATGGTGTTGCTGGTCAATTTGCAGAATTATTAAAAGCCAGTGGCGTAGATACAGTGAAAGAGCTTGCTACTCGTAATGCAGAGAACTTATGGGTTAAATTAACTGAAGTTAACGTTGAGAAGAATTTAACAAAAGTTGTTCCAAGTGCTGAAAAAATCACCGATTTTATTGCTCAAGCTGGTCAATTAGATCAAAAAGTATTCCACTAAAATTCTCTTAATGATTGGGCTTCAATAAACTCACTTTAGGTGATATACATGGAGCCTAGTCAATTCATCTTTGATGAGTAGGCCTATAATTTGGAGAGATGCTTTAAATGTCTAATGGGTTACTTATTTTCTTATCATGGCTTTTTGCCTGTATTGCCACAGTTGGTAGTTTATTTTTTAGTGAGGTGATGGCTTATCCACCTTGCGCTCTTTGTTGGTATCAGCGCATTTGTATGTACCCTTTGGTAATTATCTTTTTGCCAGCTGCAATCTCATTTGATCGAAGTGTTATCAAGTTTTCAATGCCACTAGTGGTGACGGGCTTAATTATAGCTATCTATCATAACTTTGTTTATTACGGCGTTATAGATGAGAGTCTATCCCCATGTACAATGGGTGTTTCCTGTAAGGCCAAGTTTATTCAATGGTTTGGTTTTGTTGATATCCCGCAATTATCATTATTAGCTTTTGTATTAATATTTTTATTATTATTAAAATTAAAAGGACAGTTAAATGAAGAGTAAGTTATGGTTAGTACTAGGGACAGTCGGTTTGTTAGCAGTTTTATTTTTTGTGGGTTCAAACTTTTATAAAAACCAACAAAGTGAAAAAATTAACAACTTAGCACAGGATAACCGTGCGTTGTTTGAACGGCCATACTCGCAAAGTATAGGTAGTACTATGTCGCGTGTAACCTTAGTTGAGTTTTTAGATCCTGAGTGTGAAGCCTGTAGTGCTTTTTACCCTTATGTTAAAAGTATATTAAAAGAATTTGAAGGGTCCATTCGTTTTGTAGTTCGCTATGCCCCTTTTCATCAAAACTCTAAGCAGGCCATTAAAATATTAGAAGCTGCGGCAAAGCAAGGTAAGTACTGGGAGACCATGGAAGTTTTCTTTAAAAATGTGCCTGAGTGGGGAGATCATCATGATCCCAAGCCTGAGTTGCTATGGACCTATTTACCGGCTCTAGGGTTAGATGTTGATAAAATAAAAAAAGACATGGAAGACCCTGAGATTTTAAACATAATTGAGCAAGACATTTCAGACGGTTTAAAGCTTGGGGTTAGACGTACGCCAACCTTCTTTATTAATGGTAAACCATTGAAAGAGTTTGGTTTTGAGCAACTAAAAGAACAAATTAAGAGTGAATTATAAATTACATACTTAAGAATACTTTTTGGACGTCCTGAATAAATGACTTAAATATGAGACAAGAGTTTTTTAATATTAAATACTGAGGCTTGTGCAATAATAGAAACAAGTGATTTTAGGGGGGATTATTAAAAAAAAGTTTTTACTTTATATTATTTCTCTATCATTTATTTTAATCGGGTTTCAAAACTGTGGACCATCATTTGAATCCTATTCAAATAGCGAGCTGTCTAGTCAATTAGATCAAAATGATAATAGCCCTCCAGTAGATGACCCTGAACAAGAGACTAATGACCCACCTGAAGACCCAATCAATGAGCCGCCTGAAGAAGACAAGCCTATCGTTGACGAGGAGGTTGATCCTCCCCAACCAAATCCAACAAAGAACTGTGCCTTTGAGGGAGTGCCTATTAATAATAAGGCAATTAGTAATAAAGTTTTTGGAGCCGTCCCAAGAATAAATGGTAAACTTCCGGCTGAAATACCGATTGGCGTACCTTTTGATGGTCCTGTCCCAGGAACAGAATATATTAGAATTAGTAGTGAGAAAGGAAACGGTGTTCACTACTATAGTACCTCGCAAGCTTGGAACTCTGATATGACAAGAGTAATGATTGGAGATGGCTCTGTTGATGACAACAGGTTGTTGGATGCCACTAATAACTTTGTTTTATTGCCAAGGAGAGTGAGTTTAACTTCAGATAGAGTTTGGTCAAATGTGGATCCAGGTATTATTTATGGAATATCTGGGGGGACATCTATATACAAATTTAATATAAAAACAGGTGAGCGTGTAGCTATTTATACTCGTCCTAATGGTCGTAGAATTTCATTTATGGGAAAGCCGGCCATTCCAGGTGATGATTCGAGGATGGTTTTTTCTGCATTGGATGAAAATAAATTAGTTTCAATTGATTTGTCATCTACGGCTATACCAAGGCCAGTTCTCGGTGAATTACCTTGGGGTAACTATGAAGGAAGTATTACTCAGTTTGGTCTCTTTATAAACTTTGATCATTCAGGTAAGTGGGTTCAGGTTCGTCCAAAAGGTGCGAATAGCCCATTATACAGGATGACAGCTGAGCTCAAGAATGTTGAGAAGTTAGGAAATATGTGTTGCCATAGTGATTCGGCCTATAACACCGAAGGACAATCAGTCATTGCTGAAACCGTTTGGCAAAGTCGTCTTAGAATTTGGAATATTGATTTAAAAACTCAATACAGAACTCCCCATGTTATTGATTCATCAAAGGGAAATATTGGTTTATTTCCATCTTATGTTTCTGGTCGTGGTCAAAAGTACTGTGGGAAATCTTGGGTTTTAATGAGTGGTGAAGAAGGTGCTGGTAACCCGAACTATCCTCTTATTTTATACAAGGTTGATGGGAATACTACGACTCCCACATTTAAAGCTATTGGTGGTGACTTACACTCAGGGGCAGCAAAGCCTAACCAGTCCTCAAATGCTGGAAAGCAAAAGGCAACTATGTCTCCAGATGGTCAAGCTGTAATGTTTGATAGTGATGGTGGAGTGCCAGGTGGCGAACTTTCCAGTTATATTTTAAGAATAAAAAAGTAGAAGTTGGATATGGTGGTAGGAGTAAAGCTTATATTATAAACGAGCTTCGCTTTACTTTTTATGGAGTTGTTTTCAGTTTATAAGCGCTATTGTTAATGAGTATAATACTTTTAGTTTTTAACTAAAAGTTTATATGGAGTATCTGGTGAAAATCGATACATCCATTTTAAATAAGCCTGTTGTTTACTTGTACTTAACAATTTTCGAACATCATCTGGATCCATACTATCATTATTTTTTGACTTTTTAAAAATTTCAATAATGGCATTGTCTAAATCAATTTTATCATCTTTTGTGTTGTTTAAAATATTAAGAGCAAAGCGTATGCCAGCAGCACTATAAGACATATCCATCCGTTGAACATTATTATATCCATGGAAGCTATCAAGTGTAAAATTTGTAATGGGGTCTCTATAGCCACTTTTAGAAAGGAATGAGTAGCCTTTAAAGATTGAGTAAGCTGCAGCTGCTGAGCCAACTTTGGTGTGTCCCATTTTAACTAACCTCCAGGTTAAGTAGGCTGACATCCAAAAATGGTAAGGCTTACCATTGTCACATGTCACACTTACACTTTTGGGTAGGCCATAAAAATTACCACTGCCTCTTGACCAGAAACTAAACAGGGGAGTCCCTTGAGCAATTACAGTTAAAGCCTTTGTTACAGTTGCATTATTCGTGCCTATTAATTCATAGGCTCTCCAGTTATAATTAGCTCCACCGGATGATAGCACTTCTATGACATTCCAGGTGTGCTCCATGGCCTCCTCATCTGATAAGTTTATGGCTTTAAACTGAGATCAGAAATTAGAAAAATGTGGCAAGCCTAGCAAAGCCGCAGTGCTTATGTATAATCAGGTTTTCTTGTTGTAGTATTCAATCACGATTCTAGTGAGTCAAAATAATTTACTTTACCAATTATTTATCTAGGGG
>CALLBC010000194.1 GCA_938001965.1 uncultured Bdellovibrionales bacterium
AAATATTTGGGTTTTTAGCTAAAAGCTGTCTTTGGTACTTCGATAAATTCAACATATTCTGTACTCCATATAAAGCAAAACCCCATCTTATCACAGATGGGGCTTTTTTATTGTGTCCCACTTTTGGGGTACAGATCAAAAAGCGGCTTTTTTTTTAACTTCTTTGCTCATAAAAGTTATCAGCAAGTTTTTCTTTTTTTGTATCAGTAAATAAATTTTGCGCAATCTGAAATAAGCTTTCTTCTTCCTCTTCAATATGATGTTCAACTAAATCTTGGAGCTTTTTAAGGTAGTATCTCCAATCTTCTTGTGAGGCAATTTTCTTGTCAATATTTTCTATGCATTTATCAATTTGTTGATGTTCTGCAATACCATGTCTTGCCTTATCTTGGCTCTCATCAAAACTAATCAGTGGTTTATAAAAAATTCTCTCTTCATATTTAGCATGTTCAGTTAATTCATTTTTCAAAGCAATATAGTCTGCAACACTCTCGATCGAGTTATAATTTTCAATTAATGATTTAAGCATATTTTTTTGCACATAATGATCTTTTTTTAGCTGGTCGAATATATTATTCATAAAACTCCTTTTGAAATTAAAATTACTATTTAGATTTTAATTATCAGACAAATTAAATCTTTTTTATTCTAGATTATGTGTATTTTTTTACACATTTAAATGACAAACAGGTGTTTTATTTTTAGGCTTATTTACCTATAATTTGAATAAGAAGTTAATTTCATTAAAACCAAAGGAGTTCAAAAATGGTAGATGACAAAAGCAAAAGACCAGATGTAGAAGTGCCCGAAAGAGAAGAAATTCAAAATCCTAAGAAAGAAAAACCAGAAATTAAACAACCTGAACCAAAACAACCTATTATAAAACTTTAGTGCCTGCTGACGTTTTATATAGTTAGTTTAAAGGCTAGATAACTTTTAAAGTCGAGATGAGTCTAAAAACTTTAGCTACAGACGTGACAAAGCCTCAAAGAGGACTAAACTTATAAATTTAGCGCAGAAGTTATGTTTATGTAGACACTAAAATTACTATATAAAACGTCAACAACCCTTATTTTAAATGACAGAACTACACTTCAAAGACATCAAATATAGCCTTTTTATCAAAAGGCTTAGCCACGAAACCAGAAAAACCATTTTTTAAACAAAACTGCTTTTCTTGTTCAGTGCTCGATGCTGTAAAAGCTATAAATTTATTTTTTATTTTTTTATCTATTCGATTAAGGTCTTTCAAAAGATCTAACCCATTAGTCTCTCCGAGTTGCATATCTAAAAAAATATAATCATATTTGTTGGCCTTAAATAATTTTTTAGCTTGCTCTGCATTTGAAGCTTCATGAATTAAAAAATTATATTTTTTTAGATAATACTTAAATAAAAATCTGTTTTCTTTGACATCATCTACAACTAATAATGATAGGTTTTCGTTTTTATTTATTTCTTCAGAATTAATTACGTCCGTTATATATTTTTTTTGTTTTTTTTGCATCGTAGCCGCAGAAACTAACAGCTCAAAATGGCTCCCCACACCTACTCTTGACCAAATCAAATTAATTTGTCCCCCTAACACACTAGCCAATTTTTGGGATATTATCAGCCCTAGACCGGTCCCCTTAAGGTCTGATTGCTTACCAGAGGTAGTTTGCTCGTATGGAGCAAATAATTTTTCAATTTCATCTTCAGCAATACCTAGGCCCGTATCAGATATGGAAATACTTAGCCTTTGATTATCTAGGTGATAATCGACATCAACTTTAACTCCACCCCGCTCTGTAAACTTAATTGCATTTGAAAGAAGATTTAAAACAATCTGCCTTAATAAAAGTGAGTCAATAAAGATATTTTGCGGCACTCGCTCAGAAAATACGGTTTTCAAAAAAATGCCCTTATTTTTAGCATCTAATAATTTTAATTTAACGACCTGATTGATAAACTTAAAAATATCAACAATTTGATCTGACCTTGTAATCTGTTTAGCATCTAACTTTGATAAATCTAAAACATCACCTACCAGCTCAAGAAGATGCTCCTTACTTGCGTTGATCGAGCTAATTGAATCCAAAACTAATTTATCGGGGTGTTTTTTTAGCCTATCAGTTAGAATATCAGAGAAACCGGATATTGATGTTAGTGCAGTCCTTATTTCATGACTTAATTTAGATAAAAACATTGTGCTATCATCATGCTTTTTTTTATTTAGTTCAGATTCATTTTTAATCTCAATTAATCTAATTACCTGCTCACTGATTAGTTTTAATTGTTTTTTTTGATCTGGAGATAATTTTTTCTCTTTACTATCAACAACACATAATGTGCCTATTTTATAGCCAACTTTGGTGACCAATGGGGCACCAGCATAAAACTTAATTTCAGGGCCCTCACAAACTAGTGGGTTTTTACTAAACCTTTCGTCTTGATCGGCATTTTGCACTTCAAATACTTCATTTGTTGAGTCAGCGACAACATGGCCACAGAATGAAATTTCTCTTTCAGTTTCATCAATATCAGTGCCAACCTTTGCCTTAAACCATTGCCTATCTCTATCAACAAGACTAACCAAAGATACAGGAGACTCAGTTATAATAGCAGCCAACTCAACTAGACGCTGTAAATCTGGATCTGGCTTGGTATCAAGAATATTTAAAGCATGAAGAGCCCCTAGCCTTTTAGTTTCATTTTCTGGCATTGCAGGTATTTTCATACAAGGTATATCCTATAATTGCAGGTAGATAGTAGTTTTTAGAAATCTACACATACAAAACATAATTGAGACTAGGATAAACTACAAATACTTAATTAATATCTAACTATTAGGTTTTAACTATGTATGGAGGTCCAGTGGTACTTAACTCAATTAATTTTAACCATTTATATTACTTTTATATAATAAGTAAAGAGGGCTCTTTAGCCAAAGCCACTCTAGTACTAAATGTAAGCCAGCCTACACTTAGTCAGCAACTTAAAAGCTTTGAAGATCAAATAGGACATCAACTTTTCAGTCGCAGAGGAAGGAAGCTTGAGTTAAATAAAAATGGAAAATACATTTACGATTATGCAACACGAATTTTTAAACAAGCTGAAGATATGCTTATTGGTTTTTCATATAATCAAAAATCAACAACAAAATTTTACTTTAATATAGGCATCACACCAAGCGTATCAAAAGGTTTTGCAACTAAACTTTTAAAACCCATTTTTGTAGACCAAAACATTGGAATATCTACAATAGAGGGACCACTTAATTTATTAGTAGATAGACTTCAGTCATTCGATATAGATTTTATTTTATCTGAATTACCTAGCGAAGATCAGATGCCCAAAGGGATTCAATCCTTCTCAATTAGGAAGCCTAATTACTATGTAGTATGTGGTCAAAACTTTTCTGCAAAAAAACTTAATTTGCCACAAGATTTAAATGGCAAACCCTATTTTAAATATACTATAAACAATGAACTCCAAAAAGAAGTGGATGCATATTTTTATAAAAATGATGTCTTACCGTCTGTTGTTGGTGAGTCGGATGATCTAAATATTATGTTATCTGCCACAGAAATGAACCACTGCTTTTCGATCGTGCCAGATACAGCTGCTACAAATTTAATTGAAGAAAATAGACTTATTAAACTCGGAGAGTTTAAATCAGAAAAGTCACATGTTGGAGCTCTATACCTAAAAACTGTTACCAACAAACATATCGAAGAAATATTAACTAAAATAAAAAATCAATAAAAAGGAATTATAATGAAAGAAACTTTACAAAATTTCTACAAAGATGCATTTGCAAAATTTGATAAAAATTTTACTGAACAGCAAAAATTTTTAATTGAAAATCCACAAAAGAAAATTAGCTTTGAAATACCACTGGTTAAAAGCAACGGAGAACTGGATGTTTATAAAGGTTTTCGAGTGCAGCACAATAACTTAAACGGCCCTTTTAAAGGGGGTATGCGCTTCTCACCTGACGTGACTATGGAACATTGCGAAGTTCTTGCATCATTAATGACGCTCAAGACATCCCTTACAGACTTGCCTTTTGGCGGAGGCAAAGGCGGGGTAACTTGTAATACAAAAAAATTGTCAAACAAAGAACTATCTGAAGTTGTGGATAAACTAGTTAATGCCATGCACACATCAATTGGTAGTAAAATAGATATACCAGCACCTGACATGGGGACCAATGCAGAAATAATGAAAATGATTTTCCAATCATACTCTCAGATATATGGCTATTCCCCGGGAGTAGTTACTGGTAAACCTACATATATGTCTGGCCTTAGAGGGCGAAACGAAGCTACAGGAAAAGGCGCAGCCTTAATAGCAAAATGGGCCTACGAAAAACACTTCGAAAAGATAGAGAATTCAAAAGTTAGTATTCAAGGGTTTGGAAATGTTGGAAAATTTACAGCTAAATTCTTAAGTAATATGGGCGCAAAAATTGTTGCCGTTAGCAATAGCAGCATATGTCTGTACAACGAGAAGGGAATAGAAATAGAAAAACTTCTTGAAGACCTTGCAAAAATAGAAAATTCAAGCCTTAGTCGATTTGACAACTTATCAAAATATGGTGAACAAGAAAAAAGTGAAAAAATTTTTGAAGTAACATCTGATATATTTATACCCGCGGCCACAGAAAACACAATAACTGAGGACACAGTGAAATTATTAGCTGCTGACTTAATCATTGAGGCTGCCAATATGCCAACTACTCACCTAGCTGATAAATGGTTAAAATCAAATAATAAAATTATAATACCGGACATTTTAGCTAGCGCAGGTGGAGTAATAGGCTCTTACTTTGAGTGGTCACAAAACTCTCAAAATGAACAATGGGAAAAGAGCGAGGTTTATAAAAAAATAGAAAAAAAATTATCACAAGCATGGATTAACGTAACTTCTAAAAAGGATAAAAAAAATACTTACAGAGAAACATGCTACATAATTGCAATTGAAAAATTAGTCAAAGCTATGCCTTTATCTTATAGCGAGTCAAAATAATGTGTAAGCAAATAAAAAAAATTATTATAATGACAACGACAGCTATATTGACCGTCGCTGTATTATTTGCAGCTTATAAAAGTTATTTTTTATTTCTATCGGCTATTGTTGGTATAGGAATGGCATCCCTCATTACCCCTTTAATTAAAAAAATTAATAAAAAGTTTAAAGTCCCTAAGTATTTAAGTGCAATATTTTTACTTACAATAGTTGGTTTAATATTTCTCTCTCTGTTTTATGCTATTAGCTTAGTTGCAGTTGAGCAATTGAGCACTCTAAAAAGTAAAGCACCTGAGATCCTGAGCTACTGGCAAGGTAAATGGGTTATATTAAACCAGAATTTCCCAGTAATTAAAGAGTTTATAGGTGGTGGTGAAAATGAAGATATAACAAAAAACTTAGTTAAATTTACTACTACACTATTCTCTGGTTTAGCAAAATTTGGCACAGGACTAACTCTAGCTTTTGTTATAGCCTTGTTTACATCTATTAACTCTGAAAAATACTACAATGGCTTTTTAGGCTTGTTCTCTGAAAAAAAACAAAAAAATCTTACTACTAGGTTAGAACATGCATCTCAAACCATTGAGAAATGGTTTAAAGCGCAGGTAATTGATCTTCTAGTTGTAGGATTTATGACTAGTTTGGCATTATGGGCATTCAATATTAAGTATTGGGCTTTATTCGGATTAGTTACATGTATTTTTTCTTTCATACCTTACATTGGTATAATTTCAGTAGTAATTATATCAACTGCTATTACTTTAGTGCTACAGCCTGACAAGGTTATAACACTTTTATCAATATATTTTATAGTTCAACAGATTGAGGCTAATATAATTTTACCAAAACTGATGAATAAGCATACAGAAATTCCAGCAGCACTTTTAGTGTTTTGTTTAATTTTCTCTGGAATGTGGTTCGGCTTCCTAGGAGTATTTCTAAGCGCTCCACTACTAGCAGTAGTCATTGGTCAATATAAAATTAATAAAGAAATAAAAGGAGTTTAAATTGGAATTAAAAAGTGCAACAACATTAATTAGTGATAAAATAGTAACTTGGTATGAAACAACAATAGAGAATTTACCTAATATGATCGTAGCTATAGTTGTGATCATTGTTTTTATAATTTTAGCAAAAATAATAAGAAAAATTTCTAATTCGTTTGTCAAAAAAAAATATATCAACAATACCATTGGCCAACTGATATCGACCACCATTTATCTAGTCATAATAATAACAGGTATATTTGTGGCTCTAGAAGTTCTCAATCTCAATAAAACTGTAACCTCTATTCTTGCTGGGGCAGGTGTACTAGGAATCGCTTTAGGCTTTGCATTTCAAGAAATTGCATCAAACTTCGTATCAGGTTTATTTATCGCTATAAGACAGCCCTATAAAATAGGCGATGTAGTAGAGGTTGATGATATGTATGGTGAAGTCACAAATATAAATCTTAGAACAACAAGCTTAGTTACATTTCAGGGGATCGAAATATTTGTTCCCAATAAATATATGTTTACTAAACCATTAAAAAACTATACTACCACCCCTCTCAGAAGATTAGATATTAAGCTCGGCGTATCTTATGATGATGACCTAGAAAAAGTAGAAAAAATTACACTCGACACTTTAGAAAGCTTACCAGGGAGAATAAAAGATAAACCAATCGATTTTTTTTATAGCGATTTTGGTGATAGTTCAATAAACTTTGAAGTCAAAATTTGGATTTCTTACCCTGATGACAATAACTATTTGAAAACTAGACACCAGTCAATTATTAGTATTAAACAAGCTTTTGCAAAAAATAATATTACTATACCCTACCCAACTAAGACGGTATTACAAAAAAATATGGAGTAGAAGTTGAAATCCATAATTAAAAATATCACAACATCCATACTTTTTTTATTTTGTTCAAATTTAAGTGCATCAGAAAAAATTCCTGAAAGCTTGACACTTGATGATTATAAACCTGTATATTTCATTAGCGGAAAGCCTGACACTAAAATACAATTTAGTTTAAAAGTTAAAGTTATTGAAAATATACCTCTATATTTCGGCTATACGCAAAAAATGTACTGGGAGCTTGGCAAAAAAGACTCGAATCCATTTAGTGATATAAATTATCACCCTGAGCTATTTTTTAAACATAACTTCGCTGATAACAGGCTTGTTAATAAACTTAAGTTTGGCCTACTACATATTTCTAATGGTAAAGATAAACTTGAATCAAGGTCAGTAAATTATGCTTATATCAAAGCAGAGCAAGACGAAAGCTTTTGGTGGGGCTTGCCAAAATTTGGCATCACTCTAAGGGCCCTATTAAGTAAAGACAAAACAAACAGAAATATTCAAGACTTTTACGGCCCAATAGCATTACATTTTAAATTTGATGGCTTAGGCAAATGGTTATTCAAAACCGAAGAGCTCTATGCAACGTATTATAATGGCGGTCAACTGGCTGAAGATTTTTCTAAAAGCTCTATTGAGTTAAGTTTACGCTTCAAATTTTGGGATAAAATCTCTGCCCCCAGGCTATTTATCCAGTATTTTAATGGCTACAATGAAAATCTCAAAAATTATGACAAAAGATCAGAAAGCTTCAGAGCAGGTATCTCTATTGGTGGAAATTAATAAGTTTTGTGTAGATACCTAGACAATGTATTAATATAACAAGGAATAACCAACCCTTTTTCTAGTGTAATATACAGTATATAAACACTCAGGAGGAGAATATATGTTAAGTGGATCATTAATTTTTCTAGTTTTATCAATGATGGCCGCAATTTTTGGTTTTGGCGGGATTGCTGAGGCAAGTGCAGAAATAGCGAAATTTTTATTTTTTATTTTTATTAGCTTGTTTGTAATTTCATTAGTAACAGGTTTTATGGAAAAAAGTAAAGGTAGCCTTAATAAAAAGCACTAGAAATAATTTTAAATAACAAGCTAATTTTTCAAAATAGTATTAATAAAAATTGTAATTATATAAGGAGACACTATGTCAATTCAATCACAAGAAAATATTAAACAAGCCCTCGATTTAATAAAAGAGGCCAAACAAATAAGAGTTTCAGAGGCTAAAAATGTCATCGGAGAAGGTCTTACAGAAATAAAAGAAAACCTTAGTGAAGCTAAGTCGCAAATAGTCAATTCAGGAAGTGCAGCATTAAATAACATTAAAGATGAGGCTAAAAAAGAACCATTTAAGTTTATGGCTTTAGCAGGTTTTACCGGTGTTGTAGCGGGCTTATTAATCGCTAAACAAAGAAGACACTAAAATGATTAAACTCATTGAAAATATTCTGTTAGGTCAGCTAACAAATATTACAGGCGGATATGTTTCAGGCTTAGTATCTTGGGGCATTGACCATGTAAATAATAAAATTAAAGGGTATTTAAAAACATTTTTAATGTCGGTATTTGCCATCATAATCATGTCATTATCTACACTTACATTAATTATATTTACAGCAATTCACTTTAGTGATTTTAATTTGAGCTCTGAAATATTTAGATCAATATTATTCACAACTGTACCACTGTTGTTGTTTGGAGCTCTTTACTTTTACTTTACTTACAGTGGAAGTAATAAAAACACAACTAGTGTTTTTTCTGAAGAATTGCAAAGCTCATTTACTGAATCTGTTAATAAAAAAAATTATCAGCAAGAGCTTGGAACAAAAATAAAGTCTCAAGATATTCAAATTCAAAAACTCGAAAGAGCTTTGGAATTAATTTTGAGTGAAAAAATTAATATTAATGATAAGCCACATAATGTTGCATAATTACAAACAAAGGAGGTTCTAAATGGAACGAGCTCAAACTTTAAGGAAATACAAGAGTAAATTGGGAAATCCTGAAGGAAGGCTAAAGTTTACAATAGGTGAAGCTTTTAAAACACAAACACCTGAGCCTAAAAATTTTCATAATGACAATGCGGAGGTTGAAAAAAAAGTAAGTCATAATAAAAATTCCAGATTTACTCAGTGGGCTAAACAAAACCCGCTCAAAGCAGCACTATTTATACCTTATACTGTAGGAATTTATACACCAAGAAAGATTTTTGGCTATATCAGTAAAAAAATTAAAGTGGCTTAGGATCTACTTTGTAATAAGCTAACAGCTGTATAAAATAAAATGTTCAAAACTAACTTAACACAAACAAGGAGATAAAATGAATAACGATATTTTAAAAGGAAATTGGTTGCAACTTAAAGGTCAAATTAAAAAAACTTGGGGCAAGCTTACTGATGATGAAATACATCAAATTGATGGTGATATGGATAAGTTAGCCGGAGTATTACAGGAGAAGTACGGTGAGTCCAAGGAAAAAACTAGAGAAAAATTAAACGAATTTTTAAAAAATAATTAATTATTATAAAAAGAGCAAGCTACATTAGTTTGC
Source organism: uncultured Bdellovibrionales bacterium (assembly GCA_938001965.1). Lineage (GTDB taxonomy): Bacteria > Bdellovibrionota > Bdellovibrionia > Bdellovibrionales > UBA1609 > JAHDIR01. Next base: position 9,422 of record CALLBC010000194.1, read on the forward strand.
TCTTTTTACTTAAGATGGGCTGAATCGATAACCGGCACCTCTGACAGACTCAATAACATGAGAGACATTACCTAATTTACGCCTTAACTTACTAACATGAGTATCCACAGACCTTGGATAAACATAAACCTCTTCACCCCATATATCATTTAGCACTTTGTCTCTAGGTATTACATGACCTGGAACTTTAGCAAAATACATCAATAGTTTAAATTCAAGTGCTGTTAATTCAACCTTAGACTCTCCACTATCATCAAATACAGTAACTTCCTGCTTGTTTTTATCAATCATAAGCTCTTTCCACCTAAGGACATCATTGTGCTCTTTTAGTAAACTATTTTTTTTCAACTTAGACTCGACTCTAGCTTTAAGCTCTAAAATTTCAAAAGGCTTAGTTATATAATCATCAGCCCCTGCTGAAAACCCTAAAACTTTTTCTGACAAACTAGTATGTGAAGTTAAGAAAAAAATTGATGTTGATGGGCTTTTGGCTAAAACCTCAGAACAATACTCCATACCATTACCATCTGGCAACTCTATATCAATAAGTATCAAATCAAACTTAGCTATATCTAACTCTTTGGCTTTTTCAATAGTTGGCGCCCATTCAAGCTCAGCAACTGAATTAACTGCAAGCTTGACCATATTGTATATTTCTTTACTGTCTTCTACTAATAAAATTGTACTCATTATGAAACCCTATACTAAATTTATATTTATTAAGTTTGAAAAGAATTATATTAAGTGATAGCCTATTAACATTACAAGGAGTTTATTTCAATGACAAATAGCCGCTCACAATCAAGCCAAATTGACAGTGACCTACAGCCATTTATTGATGAGTTTATTAGTGACAGACTTACTGAATTGAATTCTCTCAAAAGCACTACAGAACCAAATAAAACTAATGATATCAAGTCTTTAACTCATAAGTGGAAATCTTTTTTTGAGCCCTATGGCTTTGGTGAAATCATGCCAGAGGTTTTACAACTTGAAAATGCTTCGTTAAATAGCGACAGTGAATTATATGATAAGTTACTTGGTGATATAGAAAACTTTTTCTTAAATCTGCCTAAATAAAAGTGGCGTCTTACAATAAAACAACTACATCGCAAGAAATTGCAACAGATATAATAAAAAAAACCCGTAAAAAATTTATTCTTTTTACCCTTCTAGGGATGTCTCTAGTAATTTTAGTTTCCTTATTCTCCCTAAATTTACACAATAAATTTTTATCGAAACAAAAAAGTATTCACGCTTTGCATGAAACACTCGCTAAACAAATTTTTCTAATTTTTGAAATCGCGGATTATGGTGAAAAATTTAATAAAATGCATTCAGCCACCAATAAACAACAAATCAAAGATGGCCTTAATGCTTTAGTAAAAAAACTTAAATTAGAAAATGAAAATTTTAAAGCTGTTTTAGATAATGACAACACATCATTTTCAGAAGACTTAGAAGACTTAATGGCTGAAAACGAATTGAAATCTAAAATTAGAGAGTATTTAAAAAAAGCCAGCGAACTAACAGATCAGAGTCCTGAGAGCTCAAAAGTACTAAAAAACAGAATTAATTTTTTATCGATGAATTCTAAGGATGGCTTATACGATATTTTTACGTTAATGAATAAACGAATACGAAAGCACAACCGAGATTCAACAAATATGATTGATCGTATGGGCACTTTACTTATCACACTGTGCTTTCTAGAAATTCTGCTGGTGTGGTTGCTTGTATTCCGACCACTTTACTCTGCAATTCAAATTCAGCATAGAGAATTAACTTCTGCCATGCAAACAGTCGAGAGAGCTAACCAAACTAAAAGTGAATTTTTAGCTAATATTAGTCATGAAATTAGAACCCCAATGACTGGCATATTAGGCTATGCTGAAGTTTTACAAAATGATGAAGACATTAGTAGTTATGATAAAAACAGGTCCATTGATATTATTAATAATAATGCACACCATTTATTAGAGCTAGTTGATGAAATACTTGATTTTTCAAAAATTGAATCAGGAAAAATGAAAATACGAAAAAAAGAATTTTCATTTATAAGGGTATTAGGTGAAGTTTATTCTCTAATGCTTATCAAAGCTAAAAATAAAAATCTTAATTTCTCGATTAATAACACAGGACCTGTGCCGACAAATATTATTTCTGACAAAAAACGATTAAAACAAATCCTTCACAACATAGTCGGCAATGCCATTAAATTTACAAGCCATGGAGAGGTTAAGGTCACAGTTAACTATGATCCTAGTAATTCGAAACTATTGATTGATGTTATTGACACAGGCTGTGGCATTGACGATCAGTCCGTAAAAAAGATATTTAATCCCTTTGAACAAGCCAATAACTCCGTTAGTAGAAACTTTGGCGGCACTGGCCTAGGGCTAGTACTTTCAAAAAAATTAGCGATTGGTTTAGGTGGTGATATAACTTTAGTTAAAACTAAAATTAATGAGGGCTCTAGGTTTAGAATTGAGATACTTAATGAACTACCTACTGAAAACCAAAAGTTTTTACAAAAAATTAGTAATGATGAACTTGAAAATTTGACCAAAACAACTGAGGCTCCCCCTTTAACTGATGCTCTTAATGATACTAGTATTTTAATTGTTGATGACGCTAAAGAGAATGCTCGTTTATTTGGAATGTATTTAAAAAAAGCTGGAGCAATAGTTGATGTAGTCAACACAGGCGACGATGCCATTGCTCTTAGCCAAGTTAATACTTATGATATAATTCTATTAGACTTACAAATGCCTGATAAAGATGGGTTTCAGGTCCTTAGTGAGCTCCGCAGACTTAAGTTTGCGGAGCCAGTTATAGCTTTAACGGCTCATGCAATGGAGTCTGAAAAAATTAAAACTAAAGCTGCGGGCTTTAATGGTCATGTTACCAAACCAGTTACTGCAGAAAAACTTATTAATGTAATATTAAATTATTTATAATTAATTAACTACAACTTTGCCGTGGCTCCCTATATCAGGCCTTTGACTCTTTATATTGGCCATAAAAAACTTATAAGCTTTAGTTAATGTATTTAAATTACTATCCCAATACTCAATTTCTTCAATTTTTACTTCAATTAGACATAGTTTTGGGTCTTTAATCCCTTCTGGGTACCACTTATCTAAATCATTATTCCAATACCTAAGGTATTGATTCAGGTCCTTAATAATTTCTGCTTTACCACTGATATTTACGTATGTGTCTTTTTCAGAGTTACTGTATGATAATAATACTTGTGAGTTATTTATTACTTCAAATACTTTTAACGTATCATCATCGCTAAAAAATATAATTTTATTATTAACTAAATCAATATCAACATGTGACATTGGCCTGGCGCTGAACTCACCGGTTACACTATTTGTAATAAATGAGCTGGTTTTTATCTCTTCGACTAGCTCTATAGCTTTATTAACTTTTTCTTTATCTGTCATTAATGTCTCCTAGGTTAAGCTTAAGTATATATACTTTATTTCACTTTTTAGTCATGTAAATGACTATGGTCTGTTTAAATTTACACACATTTATAAGCCCTAAATTGTTAGTAGTTATACATACCATAAAATTAACTAGTTATAACAAGTATTTACCCTTCGCCTGGTTTGTGTGCAATACTACACAAAGGCTTAATACATATGTCATTACTGCTTCTTTACAAACAAGTACTATTAATTAATTCAAAAAATTTATTAAGGAGCAAGAATGGGAAATTTAAACCAAACATTTGATGAAAAAGATAAAAAGCCACATAACGTATTAGATGATGACGCTGTAGCTGCCCAATACCTAAATACATTATTAAGAGGAGAAGTTGCAGCGGTCAATTCCTATGATTTAGCACGCAAAAAGTTTGCAACAGATGCAGCTATCAAGACAATTGATAAAATTTTATTTAACCACAAAAGTAATGTTGATTTTTTGAAAAAAAAAATATTTAGTAAAAATGAAACTCCTAGTACTAATACTGGAGCTTGGGGACTAGCAGTTGAACTTATTATTAAAAGTACAAAGTTTTTAGGTGAAACTCCACTAATTATGGCTTTGCGTGAAGGCGAAGACTTAGGGCTTAAAGATTATAAGTATTTTTTATCTAGTAATGTACCAGAAAATAAGAGTATTCACGTTATAAAAAATCAAATTATACCAAATACCGAAAATAATATTTTACTTTTAAATAAATTACTTAAATCTTAACATGGACTAGCTTAATGGACATAAATCTAAATAAATCTTTAACTTTAATTACTAGTACTTTAGAACATTGGTATGAAGTTTCTTTGAAAAATTTACCTAACTTAGTTGTTGCTATTTTTGTCATTATGGTTTTTACAATAATAGCTAAACTTTCTCGAAACTTTATTTTAAAAATATCTCGCAAAAGTAGTTTATCAGTCACTGTATCAGAGTTAATATCTAAAACAGTTTTTGCAATAATAATTCTAGCTGGTATTTTTGTAGCGCTTGGCCTGCTTCAACTTGATAAAACAGTCACTTCTTTATTAGCCGGTGCTGGGGTAATTGGTTTAGCTTTAGGATTTGCTTTTCAAGAAATTGCTTCAAATTTTGTGTCTGGTGTTTTTATTGCCATTAAACAGCCCTACTCAATTGGTGATATTGTCGAAGTTGATAATTTTAAAGGAAAAGTTAAGTCTATAGACCTTAGAACTACCAGCTTAATGACTTTCTACGGTATTGAAGTGTTAATACCAAACAAATCAATGTTTACAAAGTCACTTAAAAATTATAACACAACACCTGTTAGACGATTAGATTTGAATGTCGGTGTATCTTATGATGTTGATTTGGAGAGAGTTAGAACAATTACAGTTAATGCCTTAAGCAAAGTTTCAAAACGAGTTAAATGTAAAAAAGTGGAGGTCTTCTTTACAAAATTTGATTCTAGTTCAATAAATTTTACAGCTAGAGTCTGGATTAATTACAAAGCAGAAATTGATTATATGCATGCTCAAGATCAGGCCATTGTAGAAATAAAAAATAGTTTTGAGCAAAACTCTATTTCAATCCCTTACCCAATTCGAACACTTGAATTCAACCAAGAACTTAAACTGATTGAAAAGTTAGCATCAAATACATATTTTACAAATCAATAAAATGTGATATTACCTACAAATTAGTTTACGAATAGACCCAACTCCTCCACAGTAGAGAAATAACAAAGGATAAAAATATGAATATAGAATCTAATATTTCCAACATGATGAAAATGAATGTTCTAGCAAGGCTATGGCACTGGCACACCGTTGTGGCTCAACATCATACAACCTATGAACAGTTTTTAACACAAAATGAAACTTTAACTGACAGTTTTGTTGAATCTTGTTTAGGTAATGACATGAATATTGACTTAAACAAAGTTCTTATTCAGAATGCTAAGGTTTCTGACTATAGTTTGAGTGAAGCAACATCTGAAATAAAAAACTATCGCAGTAATATCTCTGAACTAAAGAAAAAACTCGAAAAAAGCGATATCCCCGGCACAGATGAACTTATAACCATATTAGATGATGTGACTGAGCTTTCATCAAAAACATTGTATTTACTTAAACTCAAATAATAATTCTATTTTTTTAATATGTAGCCCTTCAACAAACTTTTGGAGGGCTACAACAATATTTTTATGGCTAAATAACCTTACATTTCATAAGGAAAACTAACACTCAAAATGTAGCTTTGATTATTAAGCTCAATATCATCGGAGCTTATATTTGTGGCAAAAGGTCCAAGGCTCTCAACTTTGGTTTTATTATAAGTTAGGTCTTGGAACTCCACATTAATACTAAATGATTTCACTCGAAAACCAGCTCCAAGTTTTAAACCTTTACCGTTTTTGAACTTTAAATCTAAATTATTATCTTTATCTGGATCTGCTTCAGAAGCTAAGACGTACCCACCCCATACTCTCAAGCCTATATCTGGCATTTGAAACCCTATAACTGGTGCAAGAGTAAATATTTGTGTATCAGCGTTAAAGTTATTATCACTATCTTTAAGTTTGCCAAAAGTATACCTACCATCTGCAGCTATGAAGATACTTTCATGTACATGAAAACCAAGCCTTGCTCCCAAGCCAAACCCATTTATTGACCCTGAAGAATTATTAAATGGTGCTGGGTACATAAGTTTCGCCTTTGAAACCTCATAAGACAAACTTGGTTCAATAAATAAACCAGTATCGTTTGCAGCTTGCACATTAAATCCAAGTGCTAAAACTACAGTAATTATAATTTTTTTTAAAAACATATACTTCTCCTTTATGTTAAATACGCTTATATTTTTATTTAACCTAATTAAGAGCTTAATACTTTTTGTTAGAGTCTATTTTTCTTGTAAGTTTGTTTACAAAAGTTTTTAAGGGATTACCAGCCTAGCCATTAAGGACTAGGCTGGTAAATTGGGGATGGATGTATCTATAGTTGAATAACTATTAGGATGTTTACAATCTATATTAAATTAATAATTTGGTTACACAAAAAATTGTGAAAATCTTGTGTACAAAGGAGCACAATTTTGCCTACAGCCCCACTCCCCAGACTTGTGGCTAGCTATAAGGCCAACAGTGTAGCTTTTTAAACAATTAAAGCATTTTCCCAACAACAATAGTTTAAATCTATTTGCTATCCTAATATAGAAATATACATCAACAAGGAGAAACAATGAGTAAATTTTTATATATGACATTAACACTATTATTTTTTTCATCCCAAGCGCTTGCATCGGGCCTAATACCTGAAGTTAGAGCTGTTCAAGATAAAGACCTATATAAGCCTCATGTAGGAATCAAGGTGGGTGTTTCAGAGCCTGAAGGAAATACAAATGCTTCAACTCAAATTTCTGCCAATATAGGATATCAACCAATAATTCCTTTCTCAATTGGCCTTGAAGGAGGTTATGTAAAGTTTGATAATAGCTCCCAAAACCTTGAGCGCACTTCTTTACTAGCATATGCAAATTATAATTTTGGAGGTAAAGTCCCAATAATTAAGCATTCATACGTAGGCGTGTCTACCGGCATAGCATGGGAAAATGAAGATAATAGTGACGGTTTAGCTTTTATAGTTTCCCCAGCCGTAGGCTTTGATCACCCTTTAGGAAAATTTATAGGAAAACCTATTACACTTGGAGCAAATTTAAGCTATAATATCTCTTCAAGAAGTGCTTTAGATACCCTTAACATTTCGGGTGTAATTAAGTACTGGTACTAATATATTATTAGTACTAACTATATTAGGAGGTTTTTAAAGAGCTTCCTAATATTTTGGCTTATTAGCCATACAAGGAGCTCTATGTATTTCAAGCTGTTTATAACAATAATTTTACTTACAGTAAGTACATCATGTATTGACCACAACCGTATAGATACTACAAAAATACCACAGGCTGACGCCATTTTAAAAAAAGTACCTACCGAACTTAATTTTAGGAATCAAATATTTAAGTCATATGTACCTATATATTCTGATTTACTCTTGTCGCACGAAAAAAATCATGTCGCTTTACAGGGATATGTCAGTATTAGAAATACTGATTTTACTCACCCTCTTTACATTGAGAAAATCACATACTACAACACAAATGGCAAATTTATAAGAGAGTACTTGAACGAACCAATTTATATAAAGCCTTTTTCAAGTTATCATATCACAGTTAAAACTAACGACCTAGATGGCGGGAGTGGTGCTAAATTTCTAATTTATTATAAATTAGTTAATAACTCCCCTCAACACCCATTAATTGAAGCACTTTTCACTGGAACTTTCGGAACTAAAGCTATCTCTTTTTCAAGTCGTGCAATTTTAATGAATGCTAAATAAAAAATTAAGGTTACCATGGAATTAAAAAAAATATTGATTACAGGTTCAACTGATGGAATAGGGCTTGAAACAACTAAAAAACTAAAATCACTAGGCCATACAGTCATAGTTCATGGAAGAAATAAAAAAAAACTAGAAGATATTAGCGAGGAACTAAATGTGGAAACTTTTAAATCTGACCTATCAGACTTTAAAGAGACCGAATTATTTACTAATGACGTACTTAGTAAACACCAAAGTATTGATATTTTAATTAATAATGCTGGAGTTTATAAAACATCTAGTCCTATTACTGAAACTGGCCTTGATGTTCGCTTTGCTGTAAACACTATTGCTCCATATTTAATAACTAAAAAATTATTACCTATATTAAAAAACGGTCGCGTAATTAACTTATCATCGGCGGCACAATCCTCTGTAAATATAAACGCATTACTTGGTGAAATTAAGTTAGATGATTTTGAAGCTTATGCTCAAAGTAAACTGGCAATTGCAATGTGGTCTCGTTATTTATCTTATAATCTTGGTGATAATAGACCCATTTTTATTTCTGTAAACCCAGGGTCACTTCTGGGAACCAAAATGGTAAAAGAAGGTTTTAATACAGCTGGCAAAGATATAAATATTGGCGTGAATATTTTAATTAGCCTTGCCTTAGATAAAGAACATGATTCACACTCTGGAGAGTATTACGACAATGATAACCAAATGTATGCATCACTTCAAGCTGATGGACTTAATTATGAAAAAGCGAAAGATGTTGTTCAGGCAATTGAAACTGCTTTAAAAAGTTATTAGCCTATATCTTTAATTCTGAATCTAAATAATCATACACAATAATTTTTTAACCTACATTTTGACCTTATGTTATTTGTGCACATTTTTAAACAAAAAGTAAAACAAACGATCAAGTAATATTTTACCTTCTAATCTATTATTAAACATAATTAGTAATTTAACTTTTAAAATTTATTATCTTAAGGAGACCGACATATGAGTAAAACAAATGATTACGATATACAAGATATCTATAGTATAATAACAGAAAATCATGAAACGCTGTTGGATTTACGTGTTAAGAAGAATAACGATGATTTTTCAATTGATGACCAATTAGATCAATCCCCTATACTTGGTTATTCATTGCCTTTAGAATAATTTAAATAAAAATTAATTTAAAATGGCGCAAGCTATCCTTGTGCCTTAAAACTCCTAGTGGCTAAATATTGTGGCATTCCACTTCTGGAAGGTCGTTTTTTAAGACCCGATCTAGACGTCATGCCCCGCACCACTAGAGGATATACCGAACCAACAATTCGCACTTACTATAATAGTCCCCTGAAAAACATAAACATATTGATGTACTAATTAACAATGCTGGTGTTTACAAAACTTCTCAACCCATAATTGAGTCTGGCCTTGATATAAGGTTTGCTGTAAATACCATTGCCCCATATTTAATAACTAAAAAATTACTGCCCGTTATAAAAAACGGGAGAGTTATTAACTTATCTTCGGCAGCCCAAGCATCTGTAGACATAAATGCTCTCATTGGAAAAGTTAAGCTTGATGATTTTGAGGCATACGCTCAAAGTAAACTCGCAATAACTATGTGGTCTCGTTATTTATTTAATAAAGTTGGTGATAATGGGCCTATTATTATTTCTGTTAACCCAGCATTACTGCTAGGCACTAAAATGGTAAAAGAAGGTTTCAATACATCCGGGAAAGATGTCAATATTGGCGTAAATACCTTAATCAGCCTATCCCTAGATGAGAAACATATCACCCATTCTGGAGAGTATTACGACAACGACAATCAAATGTACTCACCACCCCAAGCTGATGGACTTAATGACCAAAAAGCTGAAGACATTGTTCAGGCAATTGAAGCAGTCCTGAAAAATCACTAGTTCCCTGCCATTATTTCTAATTGTATATGAAGTGATTTCTCAAAATGCAGACAGAAAAGCTGTGTTTCTTCTAATTATTTAGTCAAAGCTTTTGTTAATGCACTATAACTAAAAATACCTCGTTTATGAGCTTTTACTGCCTCAATTTTCATATCCTTAATTGTAAAATTACTCATCAGTGCATATATCGCAATAATAACAAAACCTTTAATAATATTATCAATAATACTCATCACTATACTCCTTTGTAAAAAATTAATTATTCAACGTTATTAACAATAACTGGACAGTCTTTAGCTTCTCTTCACTAAACCCTTTGATTATCTGTATGCATTCATCTTGAATATCAGTTATAAGCCGCTCACTTTTAAAGTAGTGATCATATTCTTTTAAAGAAAAACCATAGGAACTCATAATATGGGCTATTCCTTCTTTACTCAGCTCAATTCTTCCGTTTTCTATATGGCCAATAGTTGACCTACTGTATCCACATAAAAAACTAGCTTGGTATTGTGAAAACCCCTTAAGCCTTCTCATCGCAGTCAAAGTCTTTACTTCTTTTGTAATGACTCGCTGGTAGCTTCTCCTAGTTTTATTGTCATCTAGGACACGTACTTTTTTATACCCCAGCTTTGCTTTTACTTTGTTAATATGACCCTGACGACAAAGGGAAAAATCCTCAAGCTTAAACCCGTAGGCAAAAATTATTTTTTCAATACGCTTTTTAAGCAGTTTTGTTCTGCCATTTTCAAACTTCTCTATCGTTTTGTAATTTACACCCAATACGATACAGGCCTCTTTTCTAGACATTTTCTTTAGTTCGCGAAGCTTCCTTAATGCTAAGCCATCCTTTTTTTCTTCATTCATTTTCATTATAACCTCCTTTCTGGTCTAAAAAGACCTGATCAGTGCCATCGTTACGCTGGTTGCTAAGTAGCAAAATCTGCCAGCGGCGCGCGACTTAAATTTAAATGAAAATTCAGTTGGTTAAGCTACAGTAATTGCTACTGCGATACTTAAAAATAGGTTTGCTACTCAGGCAGCCAAACAGGAAGCCACAAAAAGCCAACCTAAGAAATACTAGGAAATATCAGAAGACTATTTTTAGAAAATTGAACTGTGAGTGATTGAAACCTTAGTTCTATGATTTCAGGGGGTTCGCCCCTATGATTGTTTTATTCTTTCTGGTGTTAGAGTAATTTGGTGGACGCTTGCGAAACGGATGCAAATAATGTCCTCATTTCTAATTTCTCAATAACTTCAATAATTTATCTAGAAAAGCCTCAAATTACAAAAGCTGTGCTCACTGAAAAATACATCCAAAATAGCCTCTCAATGCGTGAAATTGCTAGGCATTTTTCGTGCTCAAAAACCCATATCAGAGACAAATTAGTTGAGTTTGAGATACCACTTAGATCAGCATACAAGCTTCCTAAAAACTGTGATGACAGAGTTTATGGCAAACATAAAGTTGCGGGTAAGTTAATTAACAATAAAAAAGAGCAAGCTGTAATCAAAGCCATAATAAAAATGTATGAGGGCGGTTTATCAGCAAATAAAATTGCTCAAAACTTAAACTATATGAATGTGCCAACTAAGAAAAAGGGAAAAAGTCGTAAATCTAATCTTACTTGCCCTACTGTCACTAGGCACAGGATACTCAGTTAATAAATTTTTTAACAAAACTGAGTATATAACATTAAAACGAATTAAAAAAGGCTTGTCGAGCTCAGAAGCATTTGCGCAGAGATTGACTGGTCAAAAATTAAACCACTAACCGAGGAGGTACTATAAACCAAAATAACCAGGAAAGATACGCAGCTCTATACTTAAGAGTTTCAACAGATCAGCAAGCTTCAGGCTTAGTTTCACAGGAGCGTGCATTACGTGAGTACTGTGAACACAACCATATTACAAACTATAAATTATTTAAAGATGAAAACCAAAGCGGGTCTAAAATTTCAAGACCTGCTTTAGATGAACTTATGCAAGAAATCAGAGAACAAAAGGTTTCTAAAATTATAGTTTTTGCTTTTAGTCGGTTTGCTCGATCAACAATTCACCTACTGACAGCATTGAATGAATTTAAAAAACATAATACCGAGTTTATTAGCATTACTGAAAAGATAGAAACTAATAGCCCCATGGGGATGGCTATGTATACGATATTAGGGGCTTTATCTCAAATGGAGCGAGAATTAATCTCTCAACGAGTTAAGGCTGGATTAAGAAATGCAAGAGCCCAAGGAAAGCGACTAGGCCGAAAAAAGACAAGACCAAGTGCCGTCATCAGAGCACTATTAAAGCAAAAGATGACATATCGAGAGATTTCTAGAATAGCTGGCTGTAGTCATGGCTGTATAGGAGCTGAGAAAAAAGAAATGTTAAAAGAAGAGCAAGCTAAAAGAGAAGCTATAACTTCTGACGCAAGACTAGTAGAAAAACCTCAACTCACAATAGTTTAAATTACTTTACCCTCGCACCAAATTAGTGTCGAGGGTATTTTTTTGCCCAATATGCGCGGTAAACATATAATTTTATTCATTAATTTATTAAAAAACATCTCACACACAGCAATTAAGGGCTATTTTTCCCTTAAGTCATTTGTTAAAAATACAACCTATGTTTTAAGCATTGACCTTTAATGAGAGGTCGATGTATGCAAGGTTTTAAATAAAATAGGAGCAAATACGAATGAAAACAATGTTATTTATACTTGTGCTTTTTTGCGGTCTTTACGCAGGAGCATCTGAACTAAATTCTTGTGTTGTTACTGATCTCGATGGAACCACTAACCATGGAGCTAGGGCAATGCACTTTGATATCACATGTAATATCAAATCAGATTATGTTTCGAGAGTTGATGAGGCGAAGTTAAGTAAAGCGGGTTTATGCCTAGTAGACACAAAGATTGTTGAGAAACATAGTGTCGATATAAGTTCAGACCCAAATATCGCTAGAGATAAAAGAATGGGTATGATAACTCCATCCAAAAAAACTTTATCTGGCCAAAAGAGAATTTATAGGCTTTGTGAAATTTAAAACACTTGTTTCTTTACCTAAAATTTATATAAAAGCTAAGCCTTTCTGAACGATCAGAAAGGCTCTGTTCAAGCTACCAAAATCAGCCATCAATCAAGAGGTTTACGGCTCTTCCCTCGAGCAAGTATATTCAGAAAGAGGGTTTGCGAACTCTTTCTTTGATAACTTAGAGTTTCTTTTAGGTTTTTTGTAAGTTTTGAACGTCATATTTTTTATATTCAAAAGAAACTGAGCATCACTAGTTTCCCTATACCCTTGGTAATGGGATGTACAGAGCCAAAATGTGTAGTAACCTTCTTTAAATATAAACCTCGGCCCTTCTTCCATAGTGTAACAACCTACGTAAGCTGTGACCATGTTATAATGATCATCTGGTGTCTCAGCAAAAATAATTTCTATAACTTTGGGTATATCTTTTTCCAAAGAATAACTAACTCTCACGACGCCTTCATCATTACTGCAATGAAGGTCATCGGCCTTGGCCAACCCTAGACATAAAAAAAATGCTATTAATGCAAATACTTTTTTCATTGTAACTCCTCTTAAAATTATTATAACTCGAAGAATATCAGGCTAAAAAAGTAAAAGGTACTCTACGACTATGCTTTGTATTTTTAACCAATGTGAAAAGAATAAATCCACTACTAATCGCTGAGCTTTCAGGCCCAAAAGCCAATTTTCTGAAGAAAAACCAACTTTGCCCTCCAGGTTCTTGATTTTAAGTCTGTCACAGGCGAAAAACCAGACGCAGTCGTAAGTTTTCATCAAACGTATTTTTAAATGCTCAAATTCCAATGGCAGCAAGCAGCTCCTTTACTAATACTCCAGCCGGCAGCAAATCCAGATTGATTTTTACCGTCTACAAGGGAGTTAAATATTTTTACATCTGGGCTAGTTATTGTCCCGATCATAGTAGCTCCACTAGCGGGAGTTGATGGCTATTCCAAATTCTTACAGGTTTTGTTATTTTTAGATTATTTAATTTATAAACTGAACCGTCGCCAATAAAATCCCCACTTTTTGAAATTATGTCTTGAATAATTGTGGTGTCATTTGTGCCGTTTGATTTATGGAGTTATATTGCATTGGCTGGAGCCTTTGGTGCATCAACCGGCTTAATACACATACTTTGCTTATCTAGTTTCCAAAAACAAACTTTTAGATTTTTAGATAAATAATCAGCCACAAACTCATCTGGGTCTTTAAAACAATTCGGGTTCAGATCATTAAGTTGTGATTTACATATCTTCTCTCCATTTAAAATTGGAGTTGGTTTAGAATTAGCTTTGTCGGCCTTAAATTCTCTACGAACAAGAGGTAAGATATTACCATTTTGATCTTCAGAGTGAATTATAAAGTAATAGTTGGTATCTGCACTAAGGTTCTTTAAAATTTGGCTATGTGTTGTTAAATATGCATTCTCCAAGTCAATAGACACTTAAATAAAAATTATGCCATTACTTTATAATTAATTAAAAGCGAGGCTGAAAAGTACAGTCAATTTGATAACAGCGATCTTAATCGTGAAGCTTCAGAAAAAGTTCAATCATTTTTAACTGAAAAAATGAAAGAACTCAGTACTTAAAGATTTATTATAGTTTAGTAGAGTAAAAAACATCAAAGTCACGAATTTCGCATCCTTGAGTTTGATCAGAATTGGTTGATAAGAAAGCTTTGATGTGTAAATTTCCAGGGCCTCTATCTGCGGCATATTTAGTCATGTAGGCTTTAACATCTTCTTTTGTAGATACGTGTAAGTTATTATCTGTGGCCACAACCCAAGCAGCACCATTCCACCAATAGTAATCAGAGTCATTGGGACTAAGTTGGTATTTTACGCAATTATCAGCGTCAATTTCAACATTACTTATACTTTTATAGTAAAGAGCCTTTATTGGTTTCAAGCTTTGAGTTTCGCCAAAATACTTTGTTGTACCTTGTGGGTTAAAGCTAACAGAACTTAGTTCTGGAAGGCAGGGTTCAACCCCGCAGGCTGTATTTTCATCAGCTTCCATATACACTCGGTACTGAGCGTAGCGGTTTGCTGGTGGTTTTACAAACTGAGTGTAATCTAAGTTTAAAAATTCAGGTCCAGTTGGTTTTGAACTTCCAGTGAGTGAGATTTCATCAGGCACACAAATTCCTGGGTTTTCATCAGTAGTATTGAGAGCGCATTGGAAGCCGACTTCTGTTTCGGGACGATTATAAAGTTCACTGTAATAAGTTGTGCCATCGCCACCTGGGCCAATAAATTCAGCTTTATGGCTATCGTCATGATCTAAAGTATTAACAATGGTGTCACCATCACAGTCATTATTAGTTCCACCTGGTCCATAACTCTTACATTCACAAGTAGAATCTACGCAGCTCTTCACTTGTAGCTTAACTCGGTTAGCTCCACGGCGGTAGAGTTGTTGGATTTCAATGCTTGTTAGTGCTTTATTCCATAAAGAAAGCTCATCAATACTCCCTGTAAAAAAGCGACCATTGGTTCTAGAAGTCGCGGCTTTATAAACACCAGAGGTTCTATTCCAGTCTTCATTTGCGGTAGATGAAATATCAGTTACTCCATCAGATTCTCCATTTAGATAAAACTCGAGATTTCCATCTCTATCAGCTGATAAACAAGAGAAATACCAAGTATTTAGATTTAATGGCGTATTACCAACAGCGCTAATTGTTCCACCAAGAGATGAGAACTGTAATTCATTAGTTGTACCTTTTATCTGGAAGCTGGCGCCTGAATTTAAATCGCTACCCCATGCAAATATAGGGTCGACAAACGCTGTACCTGCATTATAGACCCAAGAGCAAATTGAAAAATCCTGATTAGAAGCAAAAGTGTCGAGGGAAGAATCAGCACCAAACTCAATATAAGCATCAACACCATCAAATTTTGCACAATGCCCAAATGTACATTGCTCGTCGATTTCAACACCGCCAGTTTCAATACCATGGTTATTATTATAAGAATTGTCTTGAAAGTCAGAACTTAGTGGCCCTGTATTCAGGCTCTTCTCATTAAAACTCCAATACCCGACAAGCTCATCACTTAAATCACCACTTAAACCAGAGTAATCGGATGAA
>CALLBC010000195.1 GCA_938001965.1 uncultured Bdellovibrionales bacterium
GCCAATTGATTAGAAATTTTACTTTCGAACTTGGCCGAATAGCCTAGGATTGGGTTATTCGGCCAACCTTTTTAAAGCACGAGCAGAGCGATTTTAGATAAGCTAATATTGACTATTTTGACAGGGGTGTTTGCCGGCGAGCTATAAAGAGTTAAGCTTGGCTTCGCACCATGTTGCAACTTCTTTTATGCTTTCTTGTTTTTTACACTCAATGACCTCTTGGATTAACTCTTTTATTCCTAGATTAGCAATTACAATGAGTGCATTTCTTTTAAGCCCAGAGCCTCTAGCTCTACTGAGTGGTGAGTCTGAAAATTCTTTCATGAGTTTTTTTCCTGAAGTGGTTAATAAATACTTAAGCTCAGTAATGAGTTCGGAAGTAACGGTGAGTTTCTCTGCTTGTTTAGGCTTAATCTCTTCACCGAAAACCTTTTCATTCCATGGGCAGACTGTTTGGCAAATGTCACAGCCAAATAGCCAGTCGTTAATTTGGGGTCTTAGCTCTTCAGGGATATTTCCTTTTTTTTCAATTGTTAAATAGGAAATGCACTTGTTTGCATCAAGTACATAAGGCTCTATAATTGCGCCAGTGGGGCAGGCATCAATACATCTTGTGCAGGTCCCACATCGATCCGGATGTATAGCTTTGATGGCCTCAAGGTTAAGGCTAGTGTAGATCTCGCCAATAAAAAATAAGCTGCCTTGTTTACTATCAATTAGGCAGGTATTTTTACCAAACCAGCCTAGACCAGCTTGTTGGGCTAAGTCTCGTTCAAGTACAGGCTTAGAGTCTGTCATGGCAGTGAACATTTCACCGGGGAAGGCTTTTTCTAGTTTGGTGATCAGTTGGTCTAATTGGTTTTTAAACCATTCGTGGTAGTCATCACTTTTGGCGTATTCAGCAATGCGTAAGTTATGTATTGGTAGCTTACTTTTTTGCGGGGCAGGATAATAATCTTTAGTTACAACTATGGCACTGCGACTTTGGTCAAACAAAGTCTTAGGAAATTCTTTAAAAGTTAAATGATCTTGGAGATATGCCATTGAACCATGAAAGTTATTCTTTAGCCAAAGTTTATAAGCGTCTATAGTTTCTGGAGTTTTAAGTGGCGCAAACCCAAAAGAGGTAAAGGGAAACTCAACAATACAGCTTTCTATAGATTTTTTTGTTTCAGAGTCCATAAATTAGCTTTACCCCCTTATAATATATCTGTCTATTTGCTATACTGTTTTCGATGGAAAAATCGACCCTTTTAAAGCATTTTGAATCTCACCCTCACTGGTTTGCAGTTAACGAGTGTGTGAAGACTTTAATAAAAAATGGGTATAAGGCTTATTTGGCTGGTGGCTGTGTTCGTGATGCATTAATAGGTCGCCCAATAAATGACTTTGATTTAGCAACTGATGCCATGCCTGAGCAAATGCAAGAAATTTTTGAAAACTCTATTGATCATGCTGCACGTTTTGGCGTTATCGCTGTTCCTTATAAAGATGAAGATGAAAATAAGTTCCAAATTGAAATCACCCGATTTAGATGGGACAAAGCCTATGAAGACGGGCGACACCCAACCGAAATTGAGTTCAAGTCGGAAAAAGAAGATGCTAAGCGAAGGGATTTCTCAATGAATTCCCTTTTTTTTGACCTATACGAAGGTAAGATCATTGATTTCACCGGTGGTAAAGATGACATTAATAAAAAGGTCATTAAAGCTGTGGGAATACCTATTAAACGTTTTAAAGAGGACCGTTTAAGGATACTAAGGGCAATACGTTTTCAGTCTCAACTTGGTTTTGATATAGACCCTAAAACTTTATTAGCTATTCAGTATGAGTGTAAACATATTGAAATGATATCTAAAGAGCGTGTATATACAGAGCTTAGAAAAACTATTTCAGGTGAAAATTACTTAGACGCCTTTAACAGCATGTACACATCTGGGTTGTTCGAAGTTATTTTTAAAGATATGGAATTTAGTAGGTCATTTAACTGGGAAGAGTTTAAAATTGATTTTTATAATTTAGAAGAGCAAACTATTGAAGCCTTTTTTACCTTAATTACCATTTACGAACTACGCAGCCTTCAAGCCACATTTCGTGAAGAGAAAATGAAAGAGTTGGTTTCCTTTTATAAAACGTTAAAAATACCTTCAAAAATAATTAAAGACGTGCAGATTATCACCATGCTATACTTTGATTTTGGTTTACATAATTTAGTACCATCTATTAGAGTTTTTGAAAGCAAACATAATAGTTTATTTTTTAAGCTCTTAAACTGTCTTGGCAAAAAAAATGAGTTTACAAAAATTAGGCAGATTTACAAAAACAATTTAGATTCTGTCAGTCATTTGAAGAAGCCATTTATCAACGGGAGAGACTGCCTGTCCTTAGAAATAGAGCCCTTTGAAATTGGTAATGTCTTAGATCTAGTTTATGAAAAACAGCTCTTAGGCCTGATTATTGATAAGCAAGAGTCTTTAAACTTTGTAAAAAATCTAAAGCAGCAAATGGAATCAGCTTAAATTTATTGATTTAAAAGTATAAAAAAGCCTCAATGGTCAACATTGAGGCTTTTTAGTTTTACAGTTTAGTTTATAAACTATAGGGCAGCAACTGGTAGTGTTGTGTCCACTTCTGGTTTAAACCAGCAAAGCGGGCGAGTGCCAATGTTTGCGGGTTCATCTGCGTTATCGTTTTCAGCGGCATCGGCAGAGCGGTTACATGCTCCAACAGCAATATCTGTGCTATCAAAGCTTTCTTCGTGGCTTACGCTACATAGGGCGCCTTGGAAGTAAGTGTCTAGACGGCATTGCGGTTTAGGATGATTTTCATCAGTGCTTGATACAACTTTAGTGTCGGGCGTATCAAACTTTGGAGTTTTGTTTAAATTTTCTAAGTCTTGGAACATGAGTGCAATGTCTTGTCCGGCTTTGGCAGAGCGGTAGCAATTTGCTAATTCATTTTCGTCAGATTCAAATACAGAATCACAGGCATCTTTGGCAAATTCATCTAACTCAATATTAGAAATGTACTCAGAGTTTTCTTCTTCTGTGAATAACTTTCTCATGCACTTAGATGAGGCGTAGTAATCAGATTGTCCCTCATTAGAGGCCCAACTAAGGAATCGTTTGGTTGGAGCACCACCAAGGTGATGTCCTAACTCATGGCAGAGAACTGTTGTGAAAGCCTCAACCCCAATAGCTGAGTGACGGGCTAGCCCACCGTACATATGAACTCTCCATATATTGCCAATTTGTCTAGCGCTAGCATTTACATCTTCACTATCCCAAAAGCGTTGAATTTCTAAAGTGTTGCCAGTCTCTGCAATGATGTCTGTGTAGACTCCTTCTACGCGATCAATGACTTCGTTAAACTGGGCTTCAGTTAAGCCACCATTATTAGTAAAAGAGGCCATTACTGGAATTTTATGGTTGTTTTCAGGTAAAAAACCTGAGCAATCGTTGTGACCGTGAAGAGTACTGTAAGTGGTTCCTCCAGCTAGTAATACTAAGGCGCTTGCAATGAACATTTTCATAAAAAATCCTTTTTCTATAGTGTTTATATTTAGTTCTTCTCTGGATAGAATAGTAATTGAACTTTTTACAAAAGTCCCAAAATGGTACCAGAATATAAGTATTTTTAAGATATTTAGATAAATATAACTTATGTGCTAAATTACTTTTATATAGAATTTAATGTAAGTGCCTGATTATTAATCGATTAATAAGAGGGTGCTAGATGCATATATTATAAGATCTTAAATATAAAAAAACCCAGAGATTTCTCTCTGGGTTTAAGTTTTTAATAAATTTAACTAGTACTAATTAAATACCAGCTAATGGTAAGCGGTCTTTTGAAGGTTTGAACCAGCAAAGTGGACGTGTACCAATGTTTGCTGGAAGATCAACTTCATCTTCAGGGGCCTCTTCGGGGTTAGAAAACTCAGCAGTACGGTTACAAACACCTTCTTCTTGGTCAGTGTCACTAACTTCGTCTTCGTGGCTTACATTACATAAAGCACCATGGAAGTAAGTGTCTAGACGACATTGTGGCATTGGGTGAGCGTTTGCAGTTCTTTTAACAACTTTAGTATCAGGAGTGTTGAACTTTGGTGCCACATCCATTTTTCTTAAAGCTTGGAATAAGAAAGCTATATCTTGTCCAGCAACTGCAGATCTGTAACAGTTAGCTAAACGATTCTCTTCAGAACCAAATACATGGTCACATAAAGACTTCGCATACTCATCTAATTCAACATTAGTAATGTACTCAGAGTTTTCTTCTTCAGTGAAAAGTTTTCTCATACATTTTGTAGTTGCGTAGTAATCAGACTGACCTTCATTTGAAGCCCAACTGTTAGACCAACCATACTTTGGAGCTCCACCAAGGTGATGACCCATCTCATGACATAATACAGTAGTAAAAGCTTCAACACCTATAGTAGGGTGACGAGCTAATCCGCCATACATATTAACTCTCCAAGTATCTCCAATTTGTTGAGCACTTGCATTTACTGTGTCGTTTGTCCATAGACGTCTGACATCTAGTTTTTTACCTCTGGCTTCTACTATTTCAGTGTATACGCCTTCAACTCTGTCAATTACAGCATTGAACTCAGCTTCAGTTATTCCGCCACCCGAAACGAATACGGTTCCAACAGGAATTTGCAAATCGTTTTCTGGTAAAAAGCCTGCACAATCATTATGGTTATGTAGTGTATTGTAAGAGATTCCCCCTACCAATACGACTAGGATACTTGCGATGAATGTTTTCATAAAAAATCCTTTTTTTATTGGTTAAACTTGCGTCTAGTCTAACCAGATTCTAACGTCCGTCTAGATAAAAAGAATAAAAAGTGCCATTTTGGCACTTATGCTAGACTAATGTGCGGTTTCTCTATTCAAATGACTTATGTGCTAAATTAATTTTTGTGTATTTGCTTATGAAGCAAGCAATAAATCAGCTTTTAATGACCTGATAGATATAAATAAAAAAAGAATATTTAAGAGAATTAACAATACCTATGTACTGTAACGAAAAATGTTTACTATATATTAGGGTGTAGTTTCTTGTGAGTTAGTTTTTGTTATCTTGGGCTTGTGTACCTTTATGAGTACGCCAATTCGCAGTTTTAGGGTCTTTATAGCGATTATTCCAATTTTCCCACTTTTCATCTGGGAGCTTATGAACAACTTCACCTTTTTCATCAAAGATGTCCGCTTTTTTTCCGCCTATAAATGTAAGAATCTTTTTTAACATGTGCTAAATCTCTATTTGTTTGTAAGAATTGTCAATGTTGATTTCTAAATGATATTGCATCGTCCAATGGGGACAATGCGCTAGAAGATGTAAGCTCCTGTATATTGCCATAACATTCTAGAGGCTTATTACGAGCTAATTGTCGCCCCAGCTTTCAAGGTTAATATGGTTTAAGTCACTTAAAGCGTGTTGTTGCCTCAATATTGGTTCACCCGCATTTAAAAATGAATCATTGTTGCTATCTATGAAAGCACAAAATAGATACTCCTTATTTTCAAGCACTGTTGCTGGAGAATTTGTAGAAGTTGTCCACTCTGAATGAGAGGTAAATAAATAGGCATGTGTGGTGTTGAATTGTGTTACTGAAATACTACTGGCAATAAATAGTTGATAAAGTTGAGAAGTGTTTGTGCGTGACATATAGATGCCGCAATCCTTTGAGGTGTCATCCGTAATGCCTACAAAAAGCAGTTTATTACTATTAAATGTAGTGCAACCTGCAGCGGCTAAGCTTTGGCATTTGGATTGAGCTGTAGGTATTTGTATGGCGCCAAATTCACTTGCATCATCTCCAGAACAATTTAGATATAAAAAGGGGAGAGTGGCTAGGCCTAGAAGTGCGATGAGTTTAATCATTAACAGAATAATATATTAATTATGTGTATAAAAAAACCCTATTTAACCAGTAAATAGGGTTTTTGGTCTAAGGAACTGTTACTGACATCGCACCGTCCAATGGGGACGATGCGCTATAAGTAACAAGTTTTTGTATATCGACTTAACGTAAGCTTCGTTTACTACAGTCTAAAGGAACTGTTACTGACATCGCACTGTCCAATGGGGACGATGCGCTATAAGTAACAAGTTTTTGTATATCGACTTAACGTAAGCTTCGCTTACTACAGTCTAAAGGAACTGTTACTGACATCGCACCGTCCAATGGGGACGATGCGCTATAAGTAACAAGTTTTTGTATATCGACTTAACGTAAGCTTCGCTTACTACAGTCTAACGTCTTCTTGGTCTTGGTTGTGGGCCTATAACTCCGGCTATCACTTCAAGGCGACCAGATGATCCATATAAGTTGTCTGAAATTGCATCAACAGTTATAGTACGAATAGACTTTCTGTTTGGTAACTTAACAGTTTTAGTTCTGTCTTGTCTTAAGTATCCGCTAAGGTTACGAAGAACTTCGTAGCTACCATCTGTGTAGTCTACGACTACAGAAATAATATCTAATCTGTTAGATCTAGCTTTTAAAGTAATACTGCTAATTCTATCGTTGTTAGCATGGAAAACTTTTGAACGACCAATAACTTTTGTGATTTTAGCAGTTCCTAAAGAAATATTACGAACTCTATTAACTCTTTTCTTTTTGATTTTGATAACTACTTGTCTAACTCTAGCATCGATATCTGAAAGTAACTTCCAAGCACCTTGGCTGTTTCTTACGTTGTCATTAGATAGAAGAACTGTAGATGCTCTTCTTTCGCCACGACAGCGATCACGTCTATCACCACGGCGGCCATCTCTGCGTTGGCGATCACAACGTGGGCGGCGTAAACGTTTTTCATCAACAATGTTGCCAGCAA
>CALLBC010000196.1 GCA_938001965.1 uncultured Bdellovibrionales bacterium
AAATTTTGGCTCAGTGATCACCTCAGTAAAATCATTAAATAGTTCTGTTTTAAATTTTGAAAGAGCTGAGGCCTGAGCAATCACATAGTCTGAACTTACGCTCACTGAAAAAGAGCTTCCTTTTTGCTCAAAGCTCTCTGATACTTGAGTGGCATTTCTTTTTTTAGTTCCCATTTTTAAAAGCTTACCTGTCATGTAGGCCACACCTTGCTTTGCCTCTAAGTCATTGGTGTTTCCAGCAGGAATCAATAAACTCAACTGGATTAATGGTAGTTTAGTATCTTTAATTAATAGTACCTCAAGCCCATTAGATAGCTCTTTAATTTTATAAGAGGGCAAATTTAATTTGGGCGTGATTGAGCTACTACTTGCCTTTTTAGTTTCTGTACTTGCACAACCAGCAAAAATAAAAATAATACAAATTAATTTTAATAGTTTCATCTAATGATCCTTACTTTTTAGTTACTTCAACATAAACACTACGTTCTTTTTTAAAATACTTATTGGCAACTCGAATTATATCTTCTTTAGATACTTTGTTATACTTATCTAAATCTCTTAAAAATTCTGTATAATCTCCAAATAAAATTTCGTTGAGTGCAATAGTCTGCGCTTTACTGCTCACAGTTTGCAACGTATCAACATAGCTTTTCATAAATTGATTTTTGGCTCGTTCAAGCTCTTTATCAGTTACTTTTTTCTTTTTAAGTTTATTAATTTCTTCAAAAACAATTTGCTTGTTCCTTCTTAAATATTTTTTACTCTTTACAGATGAGAAAACAGCAAATACACCCGGATCCTTTGGTGTGTATGAATAAGAAAAGGCCTGAGTAGCGATTTGGCCCTTATAAACAAGTCTCTGGTACAGACGACTAGTTTCACCACCACCTAGTATTGAAGATATAATGTCTAATACGTAACTGTCAGCTTCACCAGCTGCAGATGTTTTATAAGCCACATAAAAGCTTGGATTTTGTACATCTTTTTTTAATTTTTTAGTTCTTACAGCAAGCTGATCTGGCTCTTTCGGCAAATTCACTTCCGGTAATTTTTGCGCTGGGATAGACCCATAATACTTTTCAATTAACATTTTCACATTTGGGATATCAAAATTACCCGCCAGCACTAATACTGAGTTATTGGGAGCATAGTAAATTCTATAGAACTCTTTTAAATCAGCTATGGTTGCAGCATTTAAATCAGCCATGGAACCAATAACAGGCCAGGTATAAGGATGAACCTTATATAACGTGGAAAATAAAGCTTCTCGCATATAGCCTTGCACGCTATTTTCTACACGATACCTTCGCTCTTCTTTTACAACCTCACGTTCACTTTGAATTGTTTTGGGGTTGAATAAAAGGTTTTGCATTCGGTCAGATTCCATATCTAAAATTTTCTCAATCTGCCCACTTGGTAGGTTTACATAATAACCGGTATAATCAAAACTGGTGAATGCATTATTACTACCACCATTTAATTTTACTAAGCGCTCAAAGTCAGCCCCACTATATTTAGTTGTTCCTTTAAACATGAGATGTTCAAAAAAATGAGCTAAGCCTGTACGGCCCTTTTTTTCATTACGTGAACCTACACGATACCACTGGTGAAAGCTCACCACTGGAACTGTTAAGTCCTGATGTAACAAAACAGTTAAACCATTCTTTAATTTATACTTCTCAACTTTAAGGTCGAGCTTTACACCCCCCAAAGCAGAAGAGCCAATTAGAAATATTGCTATAAAAATTAATCTTTGAATCAATGGGCACCTCAAATATTTATGGATTCATTAGAGTAGCCATTATTTTGCTTTCTCTACCTCAAAGGGTCAAGTCAGCTTTTAAACAATAGCTAAAGGGTAACCTATACTAAAGGCAAGTAAATCAATGCTAGGTAACTAGAACGTAGTCTTTCACGGTTATTGCTTTTTAATTGGCAAAACTATTTAATTTGACCTAAAATTTTTCTGTTAAGAGGTGTTAATATGAATTGTATTTTTTGCGAAATAATCAAAGGCAATGCGGATGCTAGTCTTATTTATAAAAATGATAAAGTCACAGCCTTTATGGATTTATATCCAATTAATAAAGGACATGTTCTTGTTGTACCTAATGAGCATCATATGAAGTTCACAAATCTAAGTGAGGGAGTCCCTAGCGAGATGTTTTCTGCTGCTCAAAAAATATTAAAAGCCATAGAAAAAACTGATATTGCTTGTGAAGGAGCAAATATATTTTTGTGTGATGGTGAAGTAGCCGGGCAAGATGTAATGCATTCTCACCTTCATATTGCTCCTCGTTTTAGCGGTGATGGATATAGAATGGGTTTTAGTGGTGCATCTCCCTACGAATCTACAAGAGATCAGCTAGACAACACAGCAAAACTAATCAAAGAAGAGCTTTAGAAATAATTACTGGAATTCAAGGTATTTACTGATGGCAAGATTCTAAAACCAATTAAGCCTTAGTATTAGTTTACTATTTTAAGTACTTCACTATTGAATTTTTTATCGAGGAACTTCTCATTACATGTCTCATGCCATAAGCCTTTAGTTTTCCCCTTTGAGTGAGCAATTTCCATTACTCTCCCTGGGTTAAACGGAAACACATGGCTAGCCTGAAACTTTGCAATTCGGTCTTCAAAAGCCTTTTGTGGTGTAACAAGCTTCCAACCCTCAGTTTGTAACTTCAGCAATAAGTATGGCAAAAATAGCGCTGCAACATCATTTTCATGAAGAAGAAGGACATGTGCCACCTCTCTCCCAGAGTCTTTAACACTTTGAGCTCGATAGTACTCAACCGCTTCATATAATGTATCCACATAGTATTTTTTCATTAAAGACATATCAATTTTATCCCCACTTTTGATAGCCTTTTGAAATTGACTTTCCATATACCAGTCGTAGTTATTAATGGTTACATAGCCGTTAAAATAACCAAATTGACTTAAAGCGCTTCGAAAAGAATCCACCTTTTCCCTTGTGTTACCTTCTCTTAAAAATGGAAAGCGATACCATTTTTTAAAGTTTTTATAGTCCTTAAGTTGATAATGTGCCGTTTCAAAATCTTTTATATAGGCTTTAGAACTTGTTTTATTAAAATCAAAGTGAGAGTGGGAATGATTAGCAATAATATGTCCTGAGTCATCATATAATTTTACTCTAGCCCTTCGTTCGTTAGTAGTAATCTTTTTTGAGTTAACAAAAAATGCAGCTTGAACATTAAACTTAGCCAAGGCATCAACTATTTTTTTTGCTCTGTCAGGTCCACTCAAATAACTACCACTCCAACGTGGAGCATCGTCGAAGGTAATTGATATGGTTTTATTCACAGATTTTGCAAACACTAATGAACAATTTAAGATCATAAATATTATAACTGAAAAAATAATTTTATAGCTCAT
>CALLBC010000197.1 GCA_938001965.1 uncultured Bdellovibrionales bacterium
AATTTTTGGCATTGCAGCAAGGGGCCATTCCGGTGTTTTATGCCAGTGTCGAGCAGTGGCTCAACAAAGCCCAATCTAAGCCAGAAAAACTTCCAGACAAATCAAACGACATCATCCCTGTTCCTAAAAAAGAAAAAAAGAAAAAGGCTATGTCCTATAAGGACAAACAGGAGTTCAAGACGATTGAAGGAGACATATTGAAACAAGAAGAACTTCTCGATTCACTGAATGCAAAAATTACCCAAGAAACTTCTTCCGAAAACCTGCAAGAGCTTTCAAAAAAAATTGCAGACTTAAGTTTAAAAATCCAAGAAATGTATGGCCGATGGCAGGAACTCGAAAATCTCAATCAAAAGTAGCTATTATTATTTTCGTTTAAGTTTCACGTAACGAGAGCTCATAGCTCCCCTTTGTATGACCGAACTCGGAACGACATAAAATTCACCTTCACACTTGTATATCGGGACTTCGCTAACCTTTTCAAACTTTTCAAAAGAAATATCAGTACAACGAGAGTAGCAAGCTCTTCTGCTCGCCCCTTCTTTACTATAACACTTGCTTAACTGTTCACAGTCATAAATCTCTTGATGAAATCCTTTCGGCATTGCTCCGGTTCGAACAAAATTATTCTTCAAGGAGTCCTTCGAATTTTTGCATGCCTCCTTCCCCCAAGAATTTTTTAAAATATAATCAAACGAATTCGTTTCACAATTATATCGCCGTCCGACGATAACTGAAGCATGTGGTCCTTTGTCTTTATTTTTGTTTATATCGAAATTTTTATCTGTATAATAGAGCGGGTTTGAGAAGATCCTCGCATCAAAACGAAGAGAAGAAGCCCGCCCAGTTCCCCTCTCAAGAGCTTCATCAAAGTTCGGGAGGACATTATTTCGAGGTTGGGAGCGCACGACCTCTACGTTATAATTATAGCTTCTTTTACACAAACGTTTGTGAAGCTCAGCCAATGGGTCTGAAATTTCAGTTTTAAATAAAATCTCTTTGAGATCTTCTAGGTTCAAACCCGGAAATATACCTTGGTAGCTTTCAGCTATTCCACAGCGGGCTTGCTCTGATAAAGCCAAATTTCGCCCACGAAGTTTTACAACACCAGTTATTCTTTTAAGATAACTTGTATCACTGGTTGAATTGCTCACAGGGCTACTCCGCCTTACATCTTCTTTATCAACGTGAGTAAATCTTTCATATGCTTGAGCTCGGCTAACTTTTTGATCAATATAACCTTTATAAGACAAAAAATCCGTATCTAAACAAAGTCTTGCTAAGCCATCCTTTTGGACATTATTAAAATCATGCCCACCCTCTTGTTCTGAAATTTTGTTAAATGCTTTATTCAGTTCTAAGTTCGTTTCTAGCAGATCAGAGTATTCTTTTTTCTTTAAAGCTATTGCCGCTTTTAACTCAGATACTTTTCTTCTTCTTGGTTTTTTCTTTCCAAGTTCACTTCTCAATTGATCCGCCAAATCTTTTTGATCCAAATATACATTCGTCAGCTCCTTTGATGCCAGCTCAAGCTTGTCTCCTATTGATAGAATATTAGCTAAGGTCCCATTACGATCACCCTCGTTATATCGTAAAAAAATACCTTCAGCGGATATACTTTCAAATGGCTTAAGATCACCTAAACGTTGTAACTCATGAGACAAAACTATAGCCTCGGCATGGGCATAGCAAGATCCAATCGGCCCCTGATCTACCTCTCGGAAAAATTCTCTACGTAAATCGACATTTTTTTTACCATTCGGATCGCGACATTCTTTTCCACTGACAAAAACAAAACAAAATTGAATAAGAATAACTAAAAAGAAAGTATGTCGTTTCATAGTTACAATTATTTCACGAGAGTCACGTTTAGTAAAAGGTAAACGCCTCTACCTTAGCTCAGTTTTCTTTGAAGTAAACAAGAGCTTGATCAAAACTCAGCGAGGCCCAAAGCCTGCTTTATACTCTGACCTAATGCTTATTATATTAGCTCAGCTATATATCTATAGAATCACAACTACTTACACCTATTCCTACTTTTGTGTATTTAGTTGTGGTTGATATCGACTCATGCCCCAATGTCTTTTGAATAACCCTGAGATCAGCACCGTTTTCTAAAGCAACAGTTGCGTGAGTATGCCTCAGCCAGTGCGGAGAAACGTTGTCATTTATACCAGCTCTTATTGCAGCCACTCTTACCATTTTAAAAACAGATACTGTTGACAACTTTTTACCATAGCGGGAGATAAATATAGGGTCACTAGGATTTAAATTATTACCTTCTAAAAAGACTCTAAGCTCTGAAAATAAACTTTCACCTATAGCTACAGTGCGGGTTTTATTCCCCTTGCCTATTACTATTAACAAAAACCCTGAGTCTCTCTCCTTAAGACTAGATACTTTAAGGTTTGTTAACTCAGACACTCTCAACCCTGTTTTTATAAAAGTTTTTAAAATTAACTTATTTCTTTCTGATGGCTCAAGCTCAATCATTCTTCTAACAGCTTTAAGAGAAAGTACTTTATAAGTTGTATTATCTTGAACTGTAATTTTATCTAATAATTCGACAGGGTTTATATTCATTGCCTGTACCTTTACCAAGTATTTACAAAGCGATGATATCGAAGCTTTGTGTCTTCCCAAAGTTGCGTTACTTGCTCCGCCCTTTTTTAATTTCATTAAATATTTTGAAACAGTAAGACTAGTTATTTTACTTACAGAGTTTATAAGTTGGTCTTCAAAAAAATTTAGAATATCTTTTTTATAAGCTCGCCTTGTGTTGGCTGTTTTCTGAAAAAGCCATGAATTGATATGACTCATCTCACCAATCATACTTTCAGTATTTTTTAAATTGTTATTACCAATTAAATCCAAGATAATCCTTTTTAAATGTCTAAGTCCAAATAAATTTCTTTTTCTTGAGAGTAGGGCTTAAGAGTCTCGTCTATTATTTTTAGATTGTGTTGTTCCTTAAGACACAGACTTTTCTAAGACTATTTTTTCTACCCGTTTAAGCCTAGACTCCAAGCTCTCTTCATCCATAAACAGCTCTCTTAACCTTTCATTTAAATACGATTGATATTTTTTGTTCTGCTTTTTTGCTTCAGTTTTTATTTTCTCTAGAAGATCTTCATCTAAAAAGGTAGTAATACGAATTTTAACCTCTTTTTTCTCCCAGCTTTGAGGTGACTCAAATGCCTTATCTCCAAATTTTAGATCTTTTTTATTTTTGGTAGTCATTCCAAGCCTCCATTAGTAGTTCTTTTTTAGTTTCAAGATATTCTGTCATTTCTTTGATAAATTTTTCTTTAAATCCACGGCAGTAGTAACACTCAACTGGTTCAATATAAAATTTAGCCTCACAGTCTGGTGCTAAAACATGAACGTGCGGTGGTGAATGATCCATTGGGTAAATAATTATGCGAATATTTTTATATCTCAAGATGACCGGCATATATGTATATTATACATATATTTATGTATAAGTAAAGTAAAAAATAGGCTCTTGAGACAGTTTGTTTGGAGGTGGAAAAAGGGGGGCTTTCAGGTCATATTTCGATGATTTTTAAAATCGAAAATTAAACCTGAATTTTGGTTATGATAACTATCTTTATCATAACCAAAAAAGGCATATCCTGTCCTACCTCAAGCCAAAAAATAACAAAGTCTAGAGTTTCGTTTTATTTCGTTTTTACATTGGCAAAAACTCTCACATACTTTATCATTTTACTAAACATGCGGGATAATTCACGAATTTTAAATATTATGTTTCGCTTTATGGAATTTTAGAAGAGGCCGGTTGATTATGGAAAGTCGTGATAAATACAACAAACACATCGATCGGCTAATTCAGAAGTCTAAAACTGAGTCCATTAAAACCCAAGAAAAAGTCGGGACACAAACCTCTAATAATAGTGACACAAAAAAAAGGGCCGTCCACTTCTCCCAGTACCCCACTGTTACTTTTTACGACCCTTTGAGACCTGAATACTCTAGGGTTACTTGCCCTGATCTTAATTTATTTGAATCCATTGCGATTAAGGAGTTTAAAATTAATGATCAGCTAATCGCTCAAGAAGCTATTGCCAAAAAAAAACTGCTCCTGAAGATGAAAGCCAACCTAGCTGCGAGAAAAAGAGCATCTATCCCCTACCCGGAAATTAGTTTAATTAAAGAACTTGTTTCAAAAAAGTCTAAAAATAAAGGCTCTGAAATTGCAATTTCACTTGTGGCTAAAATTATTGGTGTCAGCGAACAGTCCGTCCGCAAACGCTGTAATAGAGGGCTTATCCCCCACTCACGTGGAAAAGGAGTTAAACGATATTTTTATTTAGAAGAAATATTGCCGCTAGCTTGTGAGGCCTTTAAAAAGGATAATCCAGCGCTTTTTTAATTTATTTTAGTGATCTAATTTTTTAACCGCTTTTATTGAAGATTCAATTTGATCAAAACGCTCATTATTAAGCTTTTGTTGCTCATTGAACTGATTTTGTAATGATGAATGTCCATCTAATACGTAGTTATTTTTAGTGTTTTGTTCTTCTACTATAGCTAATGTTCTATGTGCTACTGCCGTTAAATTTTCAATTTTAGCACCTAGTTCATCAAATTTAGCATCTACCTTATTAAATTTAGCATCTATTTTATTAAAACCCTCTTTCATTTCTAAGCGAACAGTTGCTATATCACTTTTTAACTCTTTTCTAGTTTCATTTAGATTTTTTTGAGTTACAGGCATATCACCTGATTTTTTAATTTCATCACTCATAGCTTATTTACCTTCATTTTCATTAAAATTAGTTTCAAAATAACCCTGTAACTGAATATCCTGTAATTTGCTCCCTTCAGAAATTAAATTACTCGGAGGAACATAGTTATTAATTTGATCCTGTGTAAGCCCTTCCTTCCAGCTATTAAACTTTTTAAGTAAGTCAATTTCAGCTTTTTGTTTTTCTAGTTCATCTAATAACTTCTTCCTTTCCGCAAGCTCTTTAAGCATATTTTGTTCTTCGCTTATATAAGCCTCAGATACGTACTGGTTCGATTTTTTCAAAATACCTACAATCATATTAAGTTTACCAAATCCTGCTCTCACAGAGCCATTTTGTAAGTCTAAGGCATAATGGTTAAGCGACTCCTGAAGAGTATTCATCTCTAATTTATACTGTGGGATAATTTGTCTTAAATGAGATTCATTAAAACCAACATTTAATACTTCTTCTGGGATCTCGATTTGGCTAAGCAGGCTATCTAGGTCATTCTCATTTATAGTAGTAGTATTTTTTAAATTAAAATTATTACTACTACTATGGGCTTCTGATTGCGTACTTTGGGGTGATCTAGATTGCGTATTGATTCCGTATTCCCAATGTAAATTTTTACTAGAATCTAAAGTATTTTTTAATAAGTATTGTGATAAAACAGTCTCAGGAATTTGCCAAATTGAGCCTGAGCCAGGCCCTTTGGTAAATTTAATTAGAATTAATAAATGTTTTTTCCTCAACCTAGAAATTGTATTTTTGACAGTTTTTACAGATACTTCAGTTCTATTACTAACTTCGCGATAAGTAAGCTTTGGCAATATTGTTGCGTTTGAGATACGGCTTAAGTTAATAAGAAAACTTAATATTTCATCCTCTCTTTTGGGTAAAGAATAAATTAATTCACGAATAGTAAATAATTGATCTTTTGATTGCGTACTTGATTCCGTATGTGATTCCGTATTGTTGGTGCTCTGATTACGCTTTGATGTCGTATTGATTGCGCTTTCAGGTTCTATCTTGTCTGTTGTTGTTTGGATATCATGATTTGATTTCGTATTGATTACGTAATCAGATTTGATTACGTAATCAGTTGATTCCGTATTATTGTTGCTCTGATTACGCCTTGATGTCGTATTGATTGCGCTTTCAGGTTCTATCTTGTCTGTTGTTGTTTGGATATCATGATTTGATTTCGTATTGATTACGTAATCAGATTTGATTACGTAATCAGTTGATTTCGTATTATTGTTACTCTGATTACGCTTTGATGTCGTATTGATTGCGCTTTGATTGCGTTCTTTGTTTGAGGCTGCTAAAGCCTCAATATGAGTAATAAGGGTATCAGAGGGTAGGGCAGTAGAAGAAGTCTCTGTTGGGGAGCCTTTAAAGCGAGAACTCTCGTCAATAGATTTTTTTTTATCTGCCGATAAACTAGACTTATTTTTAATTAATTTTTTTTCTTTAGTAGAGATTAATTCATCATTAGATGAACTAGAGAACTTCTCAGCTTTATTTTTATTATTAGTCGCAGATTTATTCCAAGGGCGGGATTTCTCCTTTCTCTTAAACTTTTTAACCTTTTGAGTTTTTAGTAGATCTTTAAGATCAGCCATTTTAAATTACCTTTATAAATTTGTAATATATTAGTTTCTTAATTCCATTATATCTCTAGCAAGTACATCAAGATCTTCTTTTGCTTTTGTAGCGGCTTTAGTTTTTGGCATCTCAAATACACTCAATCCCTGTCCTGTAGAATTGGGTATTTCAGAATTTTCTCTTATATAACAAGTCATCATATTTTCAGGATACTTTGTTTGTAATTTTACGAGTTGCTGAACCGCCATTTTTTTTCGAGCATCATATCTGTTTAGTAGGATTTTAATGTCTACATCTTCGTTGAAATCTTTTCTTAATTCATTTAATTCTTTAAAAGTTTTTTCAACACCATCAACACCATACCTGTCAGGAGCAGCTGGAATTATAATTAAGTCAGAAGCACAAAAAGCTCCAGTATTTATTCCTGAAAAGCCAGGGGCACAATCAATAATAACGTAATCATAATTATTTTTAATAGGGTTTAAATATTTATTAATTGAATTTTGCGCGGGCAGTTTTGTGTACTTTTCAGATAAAACAGCTTCAAGGGTTGAGTTATTTAAGTTAGACGGAATTAGGTGAAGATTTTTTGTAATTGGCAGAATAATATCTTCAATAGAGTCAACATCACCTTTTACAAGATCAGACCAAACGGGTAGTTCTTCAGATGTTAATGTTTCAGCATTTTCTTCCGACGCAAAGCCGAGGGTCATATGTCCTTGCATATCAAGATCAATAACCAATACCTTTGCGCCATACATATTTGCTCTCACTGCAAGTGAGTACGCCAGGCTGGTTTTCCCAACTCCACCTTTGCAGCATTGAAAAGAAATAGTTTGATGATTATAACTAATTTCTCGCTCATAAAATAATTTTCTTACATCAGAGGAAGGTACATGATAACCCTTTCGCTGGACTTTAGTTCCGTAGTTTTCCTTTTTAAGTTTTTGGTATACGCCTTGTACCGAGATACCAAAAATATCAGCCAACTCCGCTGCAGTTAATGAATATTCACTATTTTTAAATTCAGACATAAAGGCTCCAGTTTAAAGAAAATTAGTTATTTACACTTTTTATTAAAGCTGGCATCCTTCGGTTAGTCTAGTTAAAAAAAATAATGTCGGACAAATGGCTAGATTTATTCTTCTAATGACAAGGTTAAACAGATGATAGGTTTATCTAAAGCCTTGAAATTTTTGGCTAAAAAACAGTTTCTTTAAAGGTCTAAAAATATAACTCAAAGTATAATTTAAAAAAGTTAATGAATCTGTGCTTAGCCCATATTTCATATATGAAATATGGGACATTAGAGTCGGTGTGTTTGATTTGAATAGGTTAAAAATTATCTTATTTTGTAGAATTGAATAGATAGTTAATTAAATTTTGTAAATAGCTCCGGTCAGATTATATTAATTTTTGAAAATGGTAATCAGAAACTGTCATTCAGGGAGAGCTATGAGATTGTTAAAAAATGAATTTTCAAAATTAAGAGAGTCTTTGCTGTTTGAGAAACAAGATAACACTAATATCAATGTACCTAAAAAAGTATATCTTTCTGACGCAGATTTTAAATCTATAGACGAGTTAAGATTTGTTACTGAAGAGGGGAAGATTGAAGATTTTAAGAGCATGGAAGGCATGACCAAAGGTGGGCTAGAAAAAAAATTAAAGAGTTCTTATATTTTTACAGAAATAGATAAGAACAAAAAACAAGTCGTCGAGAAAAACACAAGTAGCTTTGTCATGTCTTTTCTTAAGTATTTCAATTCATACCAGGCTGATTATTTAAATAGAACTGCCGATGAGTTTGATATGAGCCGATACCCATATGGCGATATGGCACGTGATGAAATATTTAGTAAAAAAAATTTACGAGATTTGATAGCTCTTGAGAAGAATCATTATCTTAATTTGTTAAGGGAGGATGGAATAAATCAACTAATGTTCTATTTAGAAGGGACATCGATGATTTGTAATAACCTTAATATTTTAGGCCCAATAGCCCTCATGATGTATAGTATTGAGAGGCCAACAGTTCATTAGGTAAAAAAAAGGAGCAATTATTGCTCCTTTTAGTTTCCAGGATATTGATGTTAATTAGAATTCATTTGAGGTCCGCCACCACCAACGCCCCCTTTGTAAAGCTCAATATTTAGTGACGTATCATCAGTCCAGATGTCTATGTTTTTGAATCTATTATTGTCGAGATCATCTAAAATAGATTTTGTTTTAACAAATTCATATTCAGAGCTAGTGTTCTGTTTTATCTCAATAACGGCTTCTGTTGCTATATTTTTTTTGTAATTCAAATCTAATTCTTCTGGAATAATTGTATTACCAGGAATTTTGATTAATATGCTGTTGCCAATGCCTGTGCCAGCACCATTACTTAATTCGGAGCTTGAAATACTACTTAAGATACCACTTCCAGTACTTGATCCACTAGCGAAAGCAGAGCTATATATAGTTAAATTTACCACTAATAATATTAATTTTAAAGAGTTTCTCATATTGAAGCCTCATCCCTTACAGCGTTTACGACTGCATAATTGTAATCACAAATATATTTTCTTTCATTCTGCTCGATCATGTTTGATTCTTTGATGAGCCAGTTTTCAACCTCTTGTAACTTATCATTTAACTTTAAGATTGTTACTTTGTTTGTTGCAATAGTAACACCCTTAGATAGGTGTCCTTTTCCAAACTCTAACCGACTTGCTGAATTCAGTAAGCGGGCTCTTAAGACATCTAATTTAAATGTTTTTCCAAACTCGATAGGATCATCCTTTAAAAAAATATCTCCCAGTTCATCATTCCGAGTAAAAGTATTATTTAGATTATTAACATATTTAAGTTCTACTAAAACGTTAGTAATCGAACTCACTTCCTCAGTGCTATCTAGGCCCAAAGAATCCTTAATGGAAAGCAGCGAAGACCCTGGGTTAACTCGAATGTACTCTAACACCCAAGAATAAATAGGATCTTTATGGTATCTTTTTTTTAATTTTTCATAGCTATCAGAAGTAGATTTTTTTTCTCTTGGCAAATCATCTAATAGGGTGTCGGCAGTATTTTTAACTTCCATAATTATTCCTAATTAATTGAGGTTGAGCGTTTAAGATTTTTAATTAAAATTTTTCTATCAATATCATCAGTATCTAGGATAAGAGCATTAATTAATTTTAGATCGCAACTAAGTTCGTCATTTCTTTTAGAACTTGAAGCTTCGCTACTAATTTGTGCGGCTAAAAGTTTAGAAATGTCTAAATTTAAATAATTTAAAATGATCAGTAATTTTTCTGAGCTAATTAAACTTCTATTACTAAAAAATCTACTTATAGTTGATGGGCTTAAAGATAGGTCTCGAGCCATTTGAGAGCTAGTGATACCTCTTAGTGCCATAAGAGATTTGATTTTAGAACTAATATCTGTCATGCAGTCATAAATAGCAGGGCTGATTAGAGATGACAAGAAATTGCATAAAAATAATAAAATTTCATTTATGCAAAAAATAGATTTAAATATTTAATTATAAAAAATTAATAGGTACTAATTTACTCATTAAAAAAAAAGACCCAATTCTTGAAACACACTTTGCGCTAACAAAGTGAAAGAACTGAGCTGTAGACCATTGACTGTCTAACTTCAGTTTATAGCATATTTGCTATTTGTTTCAAGTATTTGAGTCTCTTTAAGTATTTTGCTTTTGGGGGAGTTATGAATCAAATACTCGAAAAAAATTTAGCACTAGTTAAGCAATCGTTAAAGCCTAGTAAAAACAATAACATTTCAGAATTTAAGATTTCAGATTATATATTTGAAGTTATAAAAGTCTTTAACTGCATAACTAAGTGCGGCAAATATATGGGCGATGAATTAACCGGCGTCACTTTAAGATCTAAAAACACGCTTCAAAAGCTAATCAACGATTCATATGTTTTCGTAGGTTTTAATAATAAAAAAGAGATAGTTTTTAAGAAAAATATAGATGGGTTGGTTGTTAAGTTTATAGATATCTTTAACATGGCAAGATATGCATACCAAAATAAGCCAGGAGAAAAAGAAGACCTATATTGCCTCTATCCTTATGGTGATATTCCCGCGGAACAAATTCTACCACCTCACCTAGGTGATTTAATTAGACTTGAGAAAGAACAATTTCAAGAGGACTTAGTCGACGAGGACGAACTTAAAACAATATTTTACCTCAGAGATACAATGTTAATCTGTGAGAAGTTACAGATCTTAGATCCGTTATCTCTAATGTTGTTTCAGAAGCAAAAACCAACAATTCACTAGAAAATAAAATTTAAACTTAATGTCTGATAACCTTGGGAGGGGAATGATGAGGAATCTATTGATAACTATACTTGCGACTATAATCTGTATTGGTTGCGGCGATCAAAAATTTAGTGGTGATGATGAAGAAACTGAAGGGGCTGTGTTAGGAAACACTTCAGAATTATCATTCATTTCAAAGGTGAATGAGGAAACCATAAAAGGTGAAATTATTCAAAAAGGTAATTTATTAAATAATCATATCCCCATCACGATAAGCAATCAGGAAGATGAAAACGTTATCCGATTTTCAATTTTAAATCATGGCTATCATTATTTTAAAAGTTTAAGAAAAGTACAAATCATTGATGATTCTATTCGTGGCAATACCTCAGAACTTGATTTTTCTGTAAACCCCTCGTCAGATGAATTAACATTTACAGTTTTTAAATTTCAAGAGTTAATGAAAGATGATGTTATTAAGATATTATTGAAGTTTGATAATCATGAGAAAACTTTAAATATAAAATTTAGAGATAGGCCGGCTGTAGATAACCTTATTGGGGTTCCCAAAAATAAAATTGGTCCGATTGATGAAAAGTATGAATTAATCAGCATTTTAGGAGAAAAACATCAGCCTATAAAATTTTATAAGATTAAAAATATAATGGATGAACCCATACGAGTTGATATTTCTACCGCATCAGCTGTAGGGAAATTGAGAAAAGTTGATATTAAAAAAGAAGTAGTCAATAAGGATTGTACTCACACGATTAAAGAAGAAAAAGGAGTTAAAGATTATCCTTACTACATCTTGCCAATTAACAAGGGGTTTGTAAAAGCTCTAGGTGATATAAGAAGTAAGAGCTCTTCACAGAATACAATTATAGAATTGTTACCTGAAGAAACAATATTACTAGGTATATTTGTAAAACTTCAGGACTTTAATCTTCTGAGTGGTGAGTTTAAGTCTGGTGAAACATATGGCGTAGAAGCTTCAATATCATGTTCATATAGTTGTCGCTGGTCGAAGTTTCAGGCTTGTCAACATGGGGACAGGTATAAGCATCGCCAAGTTAAGCTGGTTACAGCTGGAAATGTTAATAGTAGCTCTAGTATTAATTTAGAAAACAGAATTTTAGCGAAGTATTCAGTAGAGAATCAAGGGGCTGAGCCCACAGTTATTAAGTCTGAAAGTTTAGTTTTTGAAAAAAATTATACGGAACATGAGCGAGTTGTAAAGCGCGGTGGAATCTTGAGGTTATACAAATCCAACTCATATAAATGTAATAAGTGTACAGGTGGAAGTCGCCCTGACATACCAAATTAATTAAATGTAAATAATGTGGAGGCATTTATGAAATTAGTAATAGTAATTTTTATGTATCTTTTGACAGTAGGCTGCTCTGACGGCAAGCCGAGTGAATCTTTTTTAAAAAAAATTTACAAAGCAGTTAATTTAAAAAAATCAGATAAGTTTATCGAGATTCTATCGTTCGAAAAAACTAATGGCTCAGAGTTCGAAATATTTGGCAAGAAGGGCTATCGAGCAAAGTATAAAGCTAAGATTAAGTATAAGAGAGATTGTTGGCGTTCAAGTGGCTTTTTTGGGTCATTTAGATGCAGAGATAAAAAGCCTAAAAATACTGGAGGATGGTTTTCAAATATGTCCAGTTTTTATCTAGTTAAAGCGGGAAGAATTGAAGATGTAAGTGGGGCAATAACGTTTGAAATGACTGACAAGGGCTGGGAAGCCCCGAACGGTGAAATTTACTAACTAATATAACAGGAGGAAAATTATGGAAAAAAATAGAGTTACTTTAAAAGGGAATTTGGGTTCAAAACCTGAATATTTTGAAAAAGAAAATGGTACAAGTTACACAAGGCTTAATATTGCCATAAATAATTATAAAAAAAATGATGATGGAAGTTATGAAACTACTTCTACAGATTGGTTTAATGTTACCTGTTTTGGTAAACCAAGCAATTTGGCAGCCAGAGCATCTATTTTAGAGGTGGGTGACTTAATTAGAATACAAGGGCGCTTAACAACAAGTAAGTATGAAAAAAATAGTATTGAAATTAATGCGATTAATATTATAGCCACTGAGGTGGAAAAGATTGAGCCTCTTCGAGATCACAAAATATCTAAAGCTGTAAACCACTTAAGTAAAGCAATTGATATAGGTATGGAGACAGAAGCTAATGTTTAAGTTGTTCATAATTATTTTGAGTCTTTTTTTGGTCTCCTGTGCGACGAGTTTTAAGAAAAAAACTTTACTTGGAATGGCGGCAGGATTTGCTGGTGGTTATGCCGTCGGAAGTGCTGCGACACCTGAAGGAGATAATAAGCAAATGCATGGGGCACTTTATGGAGCTGCTGCAAGCAGTTTGGTGGCCGCTGGTATGATTTATTTATTCGATGATAGTAAGGAATTAAAGCAGAAAAAGAAAATTCAGCTAATGACCGAAGAAATCGAAAATTTAAAGAAAAACAGAAAGCGCGCTGATGCTGGGGTTTTAAACCCGTCCATAAATGATCTTCCAAATGATTTAAAGGCTTTAATTAGTCCGGGGAATTGGAAGTTATACGAAATAGATGAATGGGTTAAAAAAGGAAATACATTAATTCATCAGGATAAAGAATTAAACTTTGAGCCATCGAAACTCAAGTAACAATTAAACTAGAGAGGGAATTTAATATGAAATATTTATTTTTTTGGGGAGTATTATTAATGATTACAGGGATTGTTATTATTGACCCAGCGTCAGCGGGTGGTCTGGAGAGTTTGCAGGCAGGTGTTAAAAGAGGTGCTTCAGCTCTACAGAAACTTGGTTACGTCGTCGGTTCCCTAATGTTTATTGTTGGCGCAATTACTATGAAATTTAATTCTGATCGCGGCAAGCAGGTCTTAATAGGGTCAATTGTTGGGATAGTTCTGCTATCCGTTGGTATTGCCTTGCCTGAAACACTTAAATCATTTTTTCAATAGAGTAGTTTAAAGTGATACGTGAGAAAACAGGCAAACTAATAAATGATAGGACGCAGACATTTGGTTTAAACTTTATTGATTTAATAATCTTGTCTGTGACTTGGTTGCTTAGTTCTTTAATAGTTTTTAAGGATCGAGCATTACTAAGTGTGATCTTTACAGGGGTTATCTACATCATTTTGGTAATTATTAGAACTACAAAACGCCCTGGATGGATAAGTGAAGTTTTTAAGTATTATTGCATAAGAGAGTTTTTCAAAGGGGTTTATAGTGAAAGAAATATTCGCAAGAGTAAATAGGCTTTCTAGTGGGGACTTTTATTATTTAAAAGATGATCTAGAGTTTGGTGTAATTTATAAAATAACCCGGCTTGATTTAGAGCAACCAGGTGATAATGGTGAGTCAATTTGTTGTTCAGCGCTTGAGAGTTTCTTTAACTCTGTCCCTGAAGGTGTAGTGACTAAGGTGCATCTAAAGTCTTCACTTAGTTTTGAAACAAACTTAAACTGTCAAAGAAGAGAGATGTTGGAAGATGGTCATCGAAATATAGAAATTTATATATCATTTAATTTTAAGATAAGTCTTTGGGAAGGGTTTAAAAAAGCTTTAAAAACTAATGCGAATATAGAAAATAAATTGGCAAAGAACATAAAGAAAATTTCATTTTCAATGCTTCAAGAGGCTGGTTGTAAAGTCGAGAACATTGACCCTAATGATTGTCCATTTTTTAGTGTTAATTTAGATATTAAGCTGAATGAAGATCATTTATTAATGAATAATAAATACAAATCTATCTTAAAACTTGAGGCTTTATCAGCTGGAGATCAAAATAGTGAGGTTTATTTTTCTACCTTAGCATCAATTCTGAAAGATCTACCTCTTGAGTATGAGTTTACAACGATTTTTAAAAAACTAAATAGGTCAGTTAGTGAGGCCGATTTACGGGTTCAAACTAACAAAAATCAAACACCAAACAATATTGGTGAGTATGAAAAATTGAAAGCTAAAGAGGAAGTTTTAAAGCAGGTGGAGCTTTATGGGCAAAGCATTTCTTTGGTTGATTGTATTTTAATACTTGAAGAGCAAAAGCTTGATGAGCTAAACCGGCTTTCAGATGAAGTGGTGGGAACCCTTGGTCATTTGGGTAGTTTTAAAAGGCAGTTGAAAACGTGTTTAGATCCATACCTTGTCAGTAGAGTAGGGTTAAAAACTAGCAGTATGCAAAGAGAAAGAGGTCCTGTAATCCCGTATTTTTTACCACTGGTTCACTTTAGTTCTGAAGTTGAACTTGTTGGCGACAATAGTATTGCGTTTTTAAGAGAAGATCTAAGTCCTTTTATTTTTGATCCAAGTAATCCAGAGTATTTTGCAAGAAATGGCGTGGTTATTGGTAATACAGGAATGGGTAAGAGCGTTTTTTTAAATGTTTTAATAAACAGCCTAGCAGAAAACAATGATAATTATGTGATTTTGGTGGATGTTAAAACCTCTCATACTGCTTTAGTTCAAAAATATGGTGGTTCGATTAATGAAATAGACATTGAGTCAGCAACTGGGATGAGTGCTTTCAATTTGCTTAAAGAGTATAATGAGGGCGAGACTATAGATAAATATATAATTCAACATATAATTGATTTTGTTATCTCACTATCAGAGGGCAGCGATGAGTTAAAAGATCGTGAAAAGTCTAAAATATCAAACATAGTCAGTAAGTACATTGGCGAATTTAAAGAAAACTGTAGTTTAAATGACTTTATAAAGTATGCTTCAAATCTAGAGATTCCAAATATAGATAATCTCAAGAGATGGGGAACTGATGGGGTTTACTCCGAAGTGTTTTCGGGGGAAGTAAGCTCTAATAATCGTTTACAATACTTTGACTTAAAAAGTATTGAGTCAGCTGGTAAGGCTTATATCACTAAAGCAGTTATTTCTTCTGTGATGACTCAAATATATTTACTTTTACGACAAAAACGCTCTTCGGATAAAATTTTTGTCATCTTTGATGAAACGCCATTTTTTATTAAAGAGAGCTTTGAAAGTTTAGCAGCACTATCTAAAAATATGCGGAGCATGAATGGCTCGACTTTTTTTGCAAGTCAAATCACGGAGGATTTACTTGGGCCAAAGGGTGAGGAAACTTTGTTTTCTCAAAGTAATATTCGGGTATTATTTTCAGTAGATTCAGTTAAGGAAGACTTTCAGCGCAGAACCCAAATATCAGATAAAAACTATTCATATTTAAAAAAGCAAAAAAAACCGAGGACAAGGCAGAGGCGACGCTTTGTTTTAAGTGATGATCTTGGTGAGAGGATTGTAAGTATAAGACTCACTGATGAAGAGTTATCTAGAGCTACAACATCGCCACAAGACAAAGAGAAAATTACTGTGCTTCAAGAGTTATTTAATACTAACGAATTATCAGCCAGAGATATGATGAGGTATTGTAATGAAATCGTTATTTAAAAGTTTATTTTGTATTTATTTAATTTTTTATGGCTCTTTTGCTAATTCTTACACAATTCCGGTGGTTGATGGGGTGAGAGCAATGGAAGCTTTTGCGGATATGGCATCAGCAATTGCAGCTCTTTCCGAGCTTGCAGAAGAGTTCTCAAATGAGATTGATTTTATTAAAGAGATGAATGAACTGAATTCCATAATGTCTGAAACCGATAAAATTATATCTGACATTAAAGGCTTTGAGTCAGACTATAATTATGTAAAAGAGTTTAACGTTGATAAATATAATATTTTCGTTGAAAAAATTCGTTCTATCACTGGGATAATAAGACGAGTCAAAAAAATGGCTAGTGTTGTGAGTGGTGCGATGAGTTCAGATTCCTTAAATTCCATTGTTAATATTTTGCGATATGAGCGAGAGAGAACAGAAGAGGCTTATAATGCAAAAATCGCTATT
Source organism: uncultured Bdellovibrionales bacterium (assembly GCA_938001965.1). GTDB lineage: Bacteria > Bdellovibrionota > Bdellovibrionia > Bdellovibrionales > UBA1609 > JAHDIR01. Next base: position 16,548 of record CALLBC010000197.1, read on the forward strand.
GCAACGATGAAGCATGAGGCACGTTTAAGAAACTTGAAGGTTAAAATGGAGGCTCATCGAGTTCAGTCGTCGTTAAAAGGTTTATTAGAGGCCGAGAAAAGTAAGAACAATTTTACTATAGGAAAATTCTAGTGAAATCAACAGCCCTTACCTTTATAAGTAATTTAAACGCCACTGTCGGAAGTTCTTTGATTAGCATAGCTACTGTACTAGTAGTGGCTCGTTTTGTTCTTGAAATGTGCAAAGGTGGGTTTGGTGGAAATAGATCAGATTATGCCCTTGTTTTAAGGGACTTTGTTTTATTGATAGTTTTGATTAATAGTTTTGATGTAGTTCATAATCTTATTAACGAGCTTCCAAGCCTCTTTGATGGATTAGCCACTGTTGATGATATTAATTTTAAATCAAAGGTTAAAAAATTATTTCATGATGCAAAAATCAAAAAAATTCTATTTTGGGAAATAGATGGTGCTTTTTTAATTGGTGCACGAGCTTTTTTTTTAAATCTCAGTAAAGGCCTATATACAGTAATTACACTTTCGATACTCTCATTTTATTCGATTGGTGTTTTCTCAAGGACAATGCTAGGGATGAAATCCTTTACTGACCTAATGATAGGGGTTGTGTTGTTTTCCGCGTGCTACCCTTTGATATTTGCAGTGGTTGATACACTTATTCTACAGGCGTTTGCTGGTAATGTAGACAATGACGTGGAATATGGTGCTTTTGCAATGATGGGCTTAGGTAGCTTTATTTATGCAATGCTGCCGATAATAACGATAAAAATGGTTATGACTAAAGGGGTAGCATTGGCTAAGTCGGTGGCGGGAATGATGTCGGCACCTATAGGATTTAAGACAGGAGCAAGATTTGCTGGTACTGCGGCAAAAGCTGGGTTTAGGACAGGTTCAAAACTAGGTAATGATGTTGAATCTAGGAAAAACAATGGTTATCCGACTAGGGAAAGCAGAAATGATAGATTTATAGCTGCTCAAAGGAATAAGAAGCAAAACCTTAAGAATATTAAGAAAAATCATAAGGCAGCAGGAATTGATCCTACTGATGCAATTAATAAAGAAAAAAATAAGTTCATGGATGAGTGGGGTCAAGAGTATAGGGAGCGATCAAGTGCCAGGTCTGGAATTAAAGGCTATGGTAAGGCTGCTAAACATGCTTCTACTTCATTGGGTAAAAAAATTAAATCAAGGGGCGGCAAGCTTAAGCAGAAAATATCAAGTCAAAGCGAGTATGAACAGGAAGCCCACTATAAAGGTAAGAGTTCTAGTGATAGGCATTCCTCCATTCAAGTAGTTAAAAAAAATCAAACATCTTCAAATAAAAGATCATATGAAGTGAATAGAAATGCTAATCCAAGCGGCAAGCAGACTAATATAAATGTGAACTCAAAATATCAGTCTTCTCGCAAGAGTAAAGATTATAATAGAAACGATAATATTCAAAAACGCTTTGAAAAAAATAATTTTGAACAAAATCAACACGATACGAGAAATATTTAAATCATATTATTGATTAAGGGGGATGAAAAAAATGATAAGTCTATACGTTAAGTCTAATTTAAAAAATATTTTGAATATATTATTAGTTATATCATTATTTACTTGGGCGGTGACAGTGAGTACCAAGCTTATTAGTGCTGAAACTAAAGTCCTCGTAATAAAAACAAATGATAAAGGTACTGATGTAATTACTGAGGACTCTCTTGAAGATCGGACTCAGCAAGACATTTTAAACCTTATTAATATGTTTGTGCTTACTTATTTCTCATATAATCAATTGAGCTTTGATGAGCAGAAAAAACAAGCTCTTGAGCTGCTTTCTGAGAGGCTCTTTAAAGAGGAGCTAAGTAAAGCTATAGGTGAAAAAAAAGAACTTGAAGGAAGAACCTTCTCACAAGAGGCAATCATAATTAAAGTGGATCAATTAGGCCATAACACCTTAGAAATTGAAATAAGCAAAACTATCTTAGAAAACGGTAAAACACATACTGTTCTTTCAACGGTAATCTTAGAGTTAAAGCCTATTAAGCGAGTAAAAGAAAATCCGTATGGTTTTGAAATTATAACTTTTAAAGAAAAAAAGAGGTTCTAATGTTTTGTAACATAATTGTCCCGCTAATACTTATTTCTATTTTTCTTCCAAAGTTTATCTTTGCAGCAAGAATAGAAAGTAAAAGTATTAATGTTCGTGAGGTGCAGACTGTTTATGTGGTGCCAGGAAAACCATTACTAATTGATTTTCCTTGTGATGTAAGGTTTGCCTTACCGGGAACTAAAGCAGACCTTGAGATTAAAATCGGCCTTGAAAAAAAGAATAATATTACCTTCTGGGCTCACTCCATGTCTGATGTGATGGGGGTAAATGTTAAATGTGGGAATGACATAATTGTTTATGACGTTATACCTCATAAGAAAAAATATCAGAACTTCATAAAGATAAATAAAATTGTAAATCAATCAAAAAGCAATAAGCGTGTTTTAATAGGAACAAGCGAAGGCAGTACTTTAAATGTTAATAAAAGTGGCAACCATAAGCGTAAGCTCATTTCTACTGGAACCTTATTTAAAACCGCTGGAGGAAACTGATAATGAAACTAATATTAATCGTTTTTGTTTTTTCAAGTTTTCAAGTTTTTGCATCAACCGAAATGAGGTCTGAAACTTATAAGCTTGGAAGTCGTGGAAAGAGAAATGTAAGCTTTAAAGCACCTGATGTGAAAAAAAGAGAGCCCGCCAAGGTGGTTCGTAAAAAAAGACGGATATATAGAAAACCTAAGGTCTTCAAAGAAAATGAACGAAAAACTTTAGTAAGTAATCGCCTTGATAACCTTGTGCTCTTACCTGATAAAAGCTCGGCTTATAATAATCTTGGGGTACATATTGGTGACCAGCTAAAAATTGAAATTGAGCAAGATATGATTGGTTATGGCAACTCAGTCAGAGCAGTGTCGGCATACGTGAAAAATAAAGAATTAGATGGATATAAAGCTTTAGGGAATGTTTCTATGGATGCAAAAACTAAAGAACTGGTAGTTATCTTTAATAAAATTATTAATCCAACGGGCACGGAAGTTCATAAGCTTAAAGCTGAACTACGCCTTAAAGGTAGGCATGAGTCAAAGTTTTGGACTTATTTCTGGGCAAGTGTGGGAGCTAACACAGTTGGTGGCTTAGCGGACGCATCTAGAGAGCAAGAACATACTATTTTTGGCAGTAAAAAAGCCGTAACTCCTGAGAGCATAGTTAAAGGTAGTATTGCTGACGGCTTACAAGGTGGTGCGAACGTCCTAGCTCAAGAGTTAAAAAATTATCCAGAATTTACAGTTGTATTAGGCCCAGTAATTGACACAGCTGTTATCAGCGAAGAACCAGATACCATTTAAGTTATAACTAAAAAAGGAGAGAAAAATGTCTAAAAAAATTACTATTGAGCTGAACATCGAATCAATTGAAAAGCTGAATCTTGTTAAAAAGTTATTTAAAGAGCAAGGGCACAGAGGGTTTAAACAAGGTGATTTTATTAATGATTTAATTAAAAAAATCAGTGATAAAGACATAAATCAATTTGTAGAAGCCAATATTCCTATTGAAGTTAGGCTAAAAAAATTGCTTGCTGACCCTGAAAGCAAGGCTCTTTTAGAGAAATCTGTTCTAAATTTTTCTAAAATTAAAGAAAAAAAAGCTAAGCATGTCTAAAAATTCTGAATCTAAAAGCCTTATTGATAATGATACTATTGAATCTATTGGGCTAGCGACTTTTGTAGCTGGTGCATTTTTAATGCTTATTTTACCTATGGCTGTAGGTATGATCTGTTTTTTTTTAATATATTCTCTAATTAATGAATTAACAGAAAAACATGAAAAGAAATTCAAAATATTTTACCTGTGTTTTTTTTCTGTTGGTATTACTCTAGTTAATAGTTACCTGTTTTGTTATATTTTAGAGCTGCTGGTTCCCATAATATCAACTCAGAAAAGAGTAAAAATGGAATTCATTGAAAAACTCATGTATTTTTCATTTATTTCATCTACAGCTTTAGCCATTATTTTATCTGCATTAACTATTTTTATTAAGAAGTTTCAATTTAAAAAAAATGCACGATTTAAAAGTATTTGTGAGAAATTAGGCAATAATAGACAGGTTTTTTTAGTTATAACATTGTTATATATGTCTGGATTAGCTTTGTCGTATAATATGGGACTATATGATTTATTTTCTCCCATTTTATTAAGGGCTGATAGCTCAAAACTCTGGGCTGACTTAACTATATATCCCCCTTCTTATATTACGGGTATAAACTGGCTTTTAATACATACTATTGTTGCATTGTTAACATTAATTTTCTCTAGTTTTTATATATCTAGCTTAATTAGTTTTATCTTTAATAGTGGTGATTCATCAAATAGCAAAAATAATAGTCTTAAAAAAATAGCTAAAGAAGTTAAAAATAACCAGGGGATAATGATTGGGTTACTGAATCATAAGCCTAAAAACCTTCTTTGGTCTGATATAAATCATCACATTCATGTATTAGGTCAGATTGGAGCCGGTAAGTCTATCTTGCTAAGAAACATATATAGTCATCAGATAATGAGCGCTCAGGGGCTTATGATGATCGATCTAAAGGGTGAATATGAGCTAAAAGATGAGTTTAAGACGTTATACTTGAACAGTAAAAACAAGAATGGTTTTAACTTATTTGATGTTAGTAACCCAAGTGGAAGTATAAAATACAACCCTTTATTGCGTGGTAATTCCACCGAGCTTAAAGATAAATTCATGCTAGCATTTACTTGGTCAGAGGAATATTACCGCAAACAGGCTGAAAGCTTTCTACTTTTAGTTTTCAACGCCTTAGTTATTGTTCGGGATGATTTAGGTGAGTTAATGACGATAAATGATGTTTTATCGTTACTAGTTGAGCCTAAAAACTTACTACACTTAAGAGAAAAAATCCCTAGTCATTACAAGATGGAGCGGGATGATTTGGAAGACTTATATATTCAAATCGGTAAATCTAAGAATGGAATTCATGATTTAGCTGGGCTAAAAACTGATTTAGAGTTGATAGTTAAATCAAGTTTAGGGCCTATGGTGAACAGTCATCAGTCAGTTGATTTATTAGATATCATCATGAAAAAGCAGATATTACTCGTTAGTTTAGACGGTCAAAGGTTCGGGGAAACTGCAAAAAGAATCTCTAGATTATTTATTTCTGATTTAAGGTCATGCAGTGGATACATTAGTAATCAGGTAAAACCCAAAGATAGACCACAGTTTACACTGGTTATAGATGAATTTGCTGACATAGTTAGTAGTAAAGAATCTGGTGAAATGTTTGCAAATCTTTTAAATAGATCCCGAAGTTCAGGCATTGGATGTGTCATTGCTCATCAATCTTTAGGTGATTTTGAGGACGAAAGAGTCATGAAGCAGATTATTGATAATACAGGAACTTTATTAACTTTTGTGCAAAAAGATAACGATTCAGCAGAAAAAATTTCCAAGATGATTGGTACTAAAGAAGTTAATAAGACGACTAAACAAACGAAAAAAGAACTTTTTATGAGTCGAAATACCGGTAGCGGAAGTGTGCGGACAACTGAAGAGTTCCATATTCATCCAAATCAAATTAAGAACTTAAACATTGGTGAAGCTATATACTTTACTAAAAAACCAACTTCGTTTGGCAAGTTAGAGGTCAGATTCCTGGTAAATCCAAGTAAAATTTTACATGAATCTTCTGAAAACATGCAGGAATTTGAAAATAATTTTACATGTTCAGGCTCTAAATTCCTGGCTTATAGCAAGATAGAGCTGAGTAAAGAAATTAAGAACAAATACTTTAGTAAAGAATTAACACTAGAGAAAAATAAACTAAGTAATGTAACATTAAAAGGTTCTATACATAAGAATCAGGTAGAGATTTAATGACTTTAAATCTGAATATAACCTTTATGACTATTTTTTCCTGTAGCAGAGGGTGTAGCACAGCTGCTACACCCTCTGCTACAAGAGAAACACTACAAGTAACTATAATTACAAAAAAATCCCTAGATCCTTCTGCCACAAATAATCTAAACCCCTCACTCCCTACGATGTAGTTGGAGCAAGGGGTTTAGATTATTTGTGGCAGAAGGATCTAGGGATTTAAATTAATGTTAGTAAATAGTTAAGTGTTGGGGTGATTTATTTTATTTAGGGGTAAAAGCGGAGTATGTGCTATTCGGCCGGCGTTGGAAATTTATTTTTTTTCAAAGTCTAGTGGCTTGGCCAGTGCTTGACTTTTTACTTCGTAAAACGGTCTACGCGTAAAAGAGTATATTATGAATTTTATAATGCAAAAAAGAGATTATGCAATACTAAGGTTTTTAAATAGTATGAAAAATGGTGATGCAGATATTTTAGCAGCTTATTATTTTTCATCTCGAAAATCTGCCAGAAGACGTTTTCTAATTCTTGAAAAAAATAATCTAATTAAAAAATCCATAAATAGAAGTTCAAGAGGGTTTAATAAATATTATATAACTCCTTTAGGACATAAAGAAATAGTAAATCATTATACAAATATCAAGCTTCCTCCTCCTTACCGAAAGCGATATGCTGGGGAAGCGGAGCATGACAGAATGGTGGCCATATGTAGGTTATATTTGGTTAAGAATAAAATCTGCTTTGGGTATCGTTCAGAAAGAGAAATTGCCTGTGAAATGTCTATGGGCTCTGGTTTTTTAGCAAGATCCTTTTTACCTGATGCATTGTTTTTTGATAAGTATGATCATCGGGTAAGTTTAGAATACGAACTGAGTATCAAGTCTAGAAAAAGAATTTTACAAAAAATTGAAAACCATAAAACTTTTAATGATGATAATCCTAATAATTGGAGTTTATTTGTTGTTAAAAATGATCAAACTCTTAAGTTCTTAAATCAACAAAAAATAGAAAGTCTGAAAACTTTGTCATCAAGTGTTGTTGAGAAGTGGTTTGAGATTCATTTAAAATCTATGAATTAAGATGGGAGGTTAGCTGTAGTGTATCGCTTACATAAAATTGAGCTTTTCCCCACTTTCAACAACCTCGCCATCCGCTGTGCTACTGTCATGGTTGTTGCCGCTACGCTAACAGTGGGGGCTCAATTTTTTTCCAGCTTAATTTTCAATAAACCAAAAACCTCCTCTCTTGTGAGAGGTTTTTGGATTTATTTAATATTTAAGAAATTTAAAAGAGGGTGTTTATGAGGGTTCTTTTGTTCGAGGTATTTGCGGCAATGGCTCTGGGTCAATTATATTATTTGGTTTCGGCACCAAGTGTGAAAAATGGAAATTACTGGACAGCAGGCTTTCTCTACATATTTTCACTATGCTTCATATTTATTAGTATGGAAGTAATTAAAAAAATATCAAAGAAAGTGCTACAGAGGTTTTTATACTTGTCTTCACTCATTCCAAGTAAGGTTTTTGTCTTATCTAGAGAAATTTTTAGATATGTAGACATGAATTTATTAAAAGAAACTATTTAGATCTTACAGCTTTAGCAATGGTTCGCGATGCAGCAGAGATTTGTAATAGTAATTACTTGAATATACATGAAATATATAGTGTTAATGATTACAGAAAAAAAAGATTAAAAGATTTGAAAAGAATGAGAAAACAAATTTACAGAAGAGATTTTATTTTTAAAAATTAATCTCTAGAATACGCAGTATAAAGAGGCCTTTAAATGGACATAAGCAAGATGATGAATTATTTTTTTTTTAATATTTGTTTTGCTCAATTAGCTCTCAGCTCATTCCTGACATTCAATCCATTGTAACCCCTGGTGGAAATCCGACCAAGTTTGGCTACTTGGCCGGTCCAAGGCGAATAGATATTCTTTAAAAAATACTGATGAATCGGATAAAGTTTAGAAACAAATAAGCTAGAAGTGCTTTCCAGCATATTACTCATCTGCATAAGTAAGTTAGATGAGCGAGGCGCTGAGACCTAGAAAGTCATACTTAAGAGAAACTGAACTCATTCGTTGTACATTTGCAAAGAATTTATCTAATTTTTATAGTATTAATAATAATCGTAATAGAATACCCAAGTTTGTAAAAAAAGAAGTCGCTGACTTTTTGAGTTGTGGAATTTTAGCTAATGGCTTTATCCGGCTATACTGTAAAGATTGTAAAAGCACTGAAGTTTTAGCTTTCTCTTGTAAACGGCGTGGTTTCTGTCCCTCTTGCTGTGGGCGAAGGATGAATGATACAGCAATTCATCTAGAAGAAAATGTATTTCCTATAGCGCCTATTAGGCAGTGGGTTTTATCATTTCCATTTTTTTTAAGATATTTAATGGCCTACGACCCAAAGGTTATTACCGCGATCTTAAAAATTCATACTAATGAAATCTCTCGGTATTATAAAGGTAACTCCGGCCAAGAGAGGACTGAAGTTAAAACGGGCGCAGCGACAGTTATTCAACGATTTGGTGGTGCACTAAACTTAAATCCACATTTTCATAGTGTATTTGTTGACGGTTACTTTTTTAAAAAGAATAACAAAGTATACTTTAAAAGAGTGAATGCGTCAAATCAAATGGAACTTGAAAAATTACTAAAGGTAATTGTTAAGAAAATATTAAGGTGGCTTGAGCGAAATTCTTATTTAGAATTAGAAAGTAGTAATTTAAATTTACTAGAAAACACTATGGCTAGCATCCATGAGAGCTCAGTATGCTATAAAATATCAGTAGGCCCAAGAAAGGGAGAGGAAATTCAGATCGGAGGCAGTGAGAATTTAGCAAAAGTGGTTAACTCTGGTGGTGGGTTGAGTATTAAGGGTTTTAATATCCATGCTGGTGTTAGCATAAAAAGTCATCAACGTGAAAAGATGAGTATTTTATTTCGCTACATATCAAGGGGACCACTAGCAAAGGGACGCGTAGAGGCCTTAAGTGATGAAAAAATACTGCTGAAATTTAAAAAGCCATGGTCAAATGGAGCTACTCATGTTGTTTACACAAACTTAGAGTTTATTGAAAAATTAATTGCTTTGGTCCCTCCACAGAGGGCCCATTTAGTGAGATATCATGGTGTATTCGCGCCAAGCTCTAGTTGGCGTAAGGAAATCTGCTCAAAAAGAAATGTATCAAATAAAAAGCCAGAAAAACAAAATAAATATAGAACCCCCTGGGCAGAGCTGCTTAAAAGGACTTTTAATGTCGATGCCGAGCTTTGTAATAAATGTGGGGGTAAACTAAAGCCAATAGCTTTAATAATAAAGACAGAGAAAGTTGGGGCCATCTTAGCGAATCTGAATATAAGCTCCAAAAAGGTCTTCATTCCTTATTTGTCAGAAAGAGCCCCTCCTTCAGAGGTACAAGCTTTGCCCTCAGAAGATGAATACTCTCAAATTCCGCTTGATTGGTGATATAGCATCAGGTGATAGGGCCTCTGTGCCCTGAACTCACTAGATATAACATATTCTTATTTTCCCGTGTACACGTATCATAATTTTTTATGGATCTAAAACTCAAAAGCTGTCAGTTCATAGTTCAGGCTATTTGAATAGTTACAATTTGGGGGCTTTTTAAAATAAATTAGGCCTTGTTCGTCCTAAACACTCAACGGATTAAGAGCGGCAAAAGAGCGTGGAGTCAGAATTGGAAGAAAGAAAACAAGACCATCCGCGCTTATCCGCAGGCTCCGTTCAAAAGGCCTAACTTTTCGAGAGATTGCCAACCTTGCAAATTGTAGTCAAGGCAGTGTTGCCCTTGAAATGAAACAATGGAAAAAAGAGAAAGAGCAAGGAAGTGAAAATCAAAATTTAGATAATGAAATCCAGTCAGAATTGGAAAATCCAGTTGAAACTTCACCCCCTAAAAATAATGAAGTGGAACCGCCACCTGTTCCCATTCCTGTCGTCAGATTCTAAGTCTCCACAGTCGCTAAGCATGGTAATCTTTTTTGAGGATCAGAATTGGCCCTTTTTTTATATCCAAATTTTGCTCATTTATAAGAAAGAGTGCTTTAATAACATGACTTAAATAAACAAGAGGCCATTGCTGGCCTCTTAATTATTTAATCAAAATTTTATTAGTTATCCGATTGAGTTCTGGTCGAGAACCTAGTGCTTAATATTACACTCAAAATCCGCTTTGAAATCGAGCCCATATTGCAAATCCGGTTCCCTTAAAGTTCCACGATTAAATTGCACCAGTTTCCATTCAGCTAAGTAAATATTCTTTATGGTATTATACTCTCTATCTGTTTTTACATTCATAAACAACTTATCACCAGATATAGTATTTCCAATATCAGTTTTCTCAAATTGCAATCCAAAATTGCTGATATTAATATATCCCTTGTCGAAATAATCAAGAGCCTCATCTATACGCCAATTAGATGTAAAGCTTCCTTTCTGCTTACACGAGAAGTGATTTTCATCTAAAGGAGGTAGATGTAACTTAACTGCATTAATGTAATCTGAGAGTTTTTCTTGTGGAATTTCTAGTAGGTTCCCAATTTGCCTATATGATCCGTGATCTGTCATATCAACCAATCTGGACATTTTGGCATTTTGTGAAAATGCAGATACAGATCCCAATACCAATAACCCAATTAATAATTTTTTCATAAGTTCTCCAGTGTTTTTTAATAATGGTTCTTTAAAACCGTTTATATTTTTATTCTTTGTTTTTTTAATCATGGTCAAAAAAGACTAACTTTCTCGACCAAAACTTCAATCTTATTTTTATGCCCTAGATTTTACGACTAAGGCATATTCATTTTCTTAGGGATTTTATCTCATTCGTCTAACTGTTTTGTAAGTTCATGGGTCTTGCTCGAAATCGTGTTCATCACGGTATTTAAAACTTCGTCGGCTGACATCTGGCCGGTCTTGAGGGCGAAATTTTGATATTTTCCAAGGTTGGAGAGTTGTGTATGTAAATCCCTGACCACGTTCGCATCCGTTAGTTCCTGGCCACCTCGATGTCGACAACGTGCAATTGCTGAATCAATATCCGGTTGCAAAACGATATAGCTGACGGGGGCGGATAAACCTAAAAAATAGTCTAGAAACCATGGCCCGATGATTCCATCGACGATCACGAAATAAGACCCGATGGCATACTCTTCTGCCGCTGTTGCGATGACCTTCATGACGATTTTATTTTGAGCATCGGCTTCGGGCAGGTATGGCGCGATCGCCCCATTTTTGATGAAGTGCCAAAAATCATCCGTATGAAGATGAACGGCTGGTACGCCTAGGGCAAGGGCAAGTCTTTTGGCTACTGTGGTTTTTCCGGCACCAGGCGAACCTGTCAATATCAAGATATGACCTTTTGTTTTCATTATGGTCCTTGGAGTGCCGTTTTGGCAGCGGCAATGTACTCATCGTTTCCACTATTAAGCGCGAAGACCGCAAATTTGAGAAACGATGCCGAGTGACGCTCTTTGATCTGATCAAGCATTGTGCTCCAAGTCCGTCCTCCGGCTTTGTCATATTCGTTGATGAGAGCCTTAAGGCTTTCTTCTCCAAAAACGGCGAGATGGCCCGCGAAATCGAGCGAAGGGTCAGTGACTTCAGCTTCTGACCAGTCGATAATGCCAGTGATACGTCCGTTTCTTTCCGTCAGGATGTGTCCGGCATAAAGGTCGCCATGGGCCAGAACTGAAAACTCTGGCCACAAGCTATCATTGCTCACCCAATCTCTAAGCTGTCTTTCATGGTTAGCGTTCATCCCAAGATTGCTTTTTACAAGATCGATCTCTTCAGAGAGCTCTTTCCTCGCTTCAAGCGGTGTGAGGACTTTTAGACCGAATTTCTCGGCCTCCGAAATTGGCGTTGCATGTAAGTCAGCGAGGGTTTGGGCCAAACTGACGATAAACTCTTTCGATTCGGATTCGATATTCCACGTCATTTCGTGTGTAACAGGATCGGAAGAAATCGCCGGTTTATCGGTTAGTAAAGGGTATGCAATAAGTTCGGGGCTGACCACTTTCCAGTCCGGTACTGAAATCCTAAGTCGCCTTTTTACCAGATTTAAGATCCTTGCTTCATGTTCAATCTGAGGGAATATATCTGGCCGGCGAGGAATTCGAAGCACCCAGCGTCGTCCGTCCAGAGTCTCGGCGAATACAATCCGAAAATCGAGGCCGATTTCGTTAAAAGTAAGTTCTCCCTGGATTTGCAAACCGTGCTTGGCGGCTAGAATCCTTAGATCGTTGTCTTTCATTCCACCCTCTCAATAATTTGTAGGAGTTTATCAAACGAATGGTTTTTTTCCAAACCTTGTTTATTAATTCCTAATGTTGATGATGTTATATTTAAAATTAACGCATAGCAATGCGACGTGTAAAAATGATAGGGTTTTAAACCTATGTTTGACGAATTTCTCTATTTATATAAAAAAGTATCGCATAAACTATCGCACGCAATAGTTTTAAGTATCGCGTAGTTGCGATACTTTTTGGCTCGATTTTAAGACCCTTCCTCACTGGCCTGTTCAGCAATTGAAACTACTTTCCTAATATCCTGAAAATATTACAATTTTTCATTAGCCCCTTGCCAAGCAAACTAAATAAATAGTCTATAACTCTGCGAGTTAAAAAGCCCAAACCTTGTACACGTATCATAATTTTTTATGGATCTAAAACTCAAAAGCTGTCAGTTCATAGTTCAGGCTATTTGAATAGTTACAATTTGGGGGCTTTTTAAAATAAATTAGGCCTTGTTCGTCCTAAACACGTGAGAATTTAGACATCTTACATTTTGATCAACAAAAAGAAACTCTACCCGAAGAAGAGACCGTTTTTGAATACCTCGGCGATGGCAACGATTATGTAACATTTTTCGATAGTTCAATTCACGTCGCCAGTTATGCGGCAAAATTTCTTTTTTCAACATATCATTATCACCTAAAAATCAAGCATCTCTCTGGTGGTGAAAAAGCTCGCCTACAATTAGCACGTGTCCTACTTGGAAAGGTCGACTTATTGATTTTAGATGAGCCGACAAATGATCTAGATATTCAAACCATTGAAGCTCTAGAGAAGGTGTTATCGGAGTCGAACCTACCTCTTATTTTAATTTCTCATGATCAAACTTTTGTTGAAAACACATGTAATCAATTTTTGGCATTGCAGCAAGGGGCCATTCCGGTGTTTTATGCCAGTGTCGAGCAGTGGCTCAACAAAGCCCAATCTAAGCCAGAAAAACTTCCAGACAAATCAAACGACATCATCCCTGTTCCTAAAAAAGAAAAAAAGA
>CALLBC010000198.1 GCA_938001965.1 uncultured Bdellovibrionales bacterium
AAACGCATTACACGTAAATCTTTAACTTCAAACTCTACAGGAGCAATAATTCTACCACCAATTACTCTCACTAACCTTGAAACAACACTTAAATGCCTTTTCATAGCCACACTTGGACGGTCAGGATCAACAATTGGACTTTCTAAATAACTTCTTTTTTCTTGCTTACAAGAGTTACTACCCTCTGGACAACTTATAAACTTAGTCTGTGCATGGCAGTCAGCTTGCGATGGATCACAGTCATCAGGATTTGACCTTACCCAAACACCCGTTGACGAAGGGTCAAGATAGTTTTTCTCCATAGCTGTTTTTAATAAGTAAACACCGTCTCTTTGATGGTAAATACCGAAACGACCAGACTTATTTGAGTTATATCTTAATGTGTTAGCCGTAAAGTTAAATAGCACCTGTTTTTTAACATTCAAGTTTAAATATTTATCGATGTCATACTTGAACCTTAATGTCTCATAACTAAAGTTTGGTAAGAATATTCTTGAAGCCACTTTCTTTTGGTCACGAATTTCTTTTAAAAATGGTGCATCAGTGTCTCTTAAGTCACGACCGAACGTCCAACCTTCATCCCAAGGGTTAATCGCATACTTAACATTTAGTACCTGATCACTGCCCACTTCCTGAATTTCTGCTCTGTATATAAAATAAGTTTCTTGCTTGTAATGTTTAAACCAAATCTCATCAACCCAAGACAGGCAACCACCATCTTCTGTACTTAGCCTTGCCACTTCTGTTTTATATGGTTTACTTTTATCAATATTATTTGAACGCTGACGTGATTTAAAGTTTATATCAGCATCTTTAGTTTCACTAAAAATTCTGATCATAAACTTTTGACCCTGAGGCCTAACTTCACCATGACGCTGAGTTAAACAGACTTTACCTAAGTACTTGATCCCTCTGTTGGAAATAGACTCACCATTAGCTTGTGATAAAAAGTTTAATTTAACAGCACCAATTGTGTACTCATTAAATACTGGTAAGTTCTTAGGATTTGCCAAGTTATTTTTTTGCGACATTAACTCATCAAACTTGCTCTCACTTTTAGCAAACATGCTTGATTTTTCAAATAAGCCATGCTCCTTAGGCTGCATTAAACTAGCACTACCCTTTTCAAATTTTCCGCCTCTATAAACAGCTTTTAGTGGCTTTAAAAAATTATTAAATGGAAATTGGTAGCCGTCTACTTCAAGTAAAATTCTTACTTGCTTTTGTCTTTTCCAGTTTTCAATGGCTAAAGGAATGCTCCCCTTTAAGTTAGAGTCATCAGAGTAGTTATGAAACGGAAATGGCTTATCACCATCAGAGTTTTTAACATAAAAAATTGGATTCATGGCGGTAATAGACTTTTTAACTAAGTCACTTTGGCCAGAAAAATTAGGGTGATATAAACTAAGTGGTAATAACTTATTATTTGTTGTTACTGAACCTTGCATAATTTTGGCACCAATTGAAAAAGCACCACTTTTTAAGTTCATTTTATGATAGTCGCCATCAGCGTCTCTCACTTTAGCAAAAACTTGACCCTTTTCAATACGCAAGTAAAACTCACTTGAAATTTTAGAGCCTTCAATTTTATCTAAACTGTACTGGAAGTCCTCTAAGAATAATTGACCATCTAAATCCGTTAGGTCATATTTTCCAGCTAAAGCCGCTTTTATAGTCTCTGGGTCTTCAATGATTTCATAACTTGTGTGCTCAAGTAGATCACCATCAAATTGCGGGATATAGGCTGAAACACTTTTATTACGTTGCTGTGCCCATGGATTAATAATAATATCGAAAGATACGTTGCCCGTGTATAAGTCTCCACCTGAGATCTTACGCTTCATTTTTAAATATTTTGATGGAGCTAACACATTATAATAAACTGGCTCATTCCATACTAAACAACCGTTTTTACGAGTCTTAGCCACTGAAATTACTTCACCTAAGGCATCCGTCACTTTAAACGCTTTTTTATAAATATTTTTTTCAGACCCTTTTTGAGTTAAGCAAGCCTCAAAGGTGAACTGAGTCAGGTAATTATGCTTCCATAACTTATGCTTTTCTTCAGCATTTGGTAAAAATCTACTTTTACTTTTGCTTGAATCGATCTTTTTTGAACCAACAAACTTTCCGCCAGTCATATGAAAGTTCGTGTTATCAGCCGTATCACTACCGCTTCTATCAGGACTCCAACAGCCAATGGTGGATACCACTGAAAGTATCGCTATGAAAACTAATTTCAACTTACTAGAACTTAACATATAATGTCTCCACTCCTAAATAATAGGCCTGTCTGTTATCTTGTACTGGATTAATACTAATTAATTTTGAATCAATGTATTGAGCTATTAATTTAAAGTTATATTTATTAAACTCTAAAGAGGCTTCGTAAAACATACCTTCTCTGTTATTTCCACCGTAATGAGCACTGCTGTATACTGCTGGTGAAGCTTCGCTATCTTTAAAAAAGTTTTCCACTCTCATACCTACTGTATAATTACTAATTACTTTTTCAGCCTCAACATACATACTCTGAATTCTATCATTTTGAATTGCCTCTACGTTGTCAGCCCAATAACCACCAATAGTAAGGTCATAATTGTTTTTATCTAATATAGATACTTTTGGCTCAAACAAGTAACCGGCAAACTCATATAAAAATCTTGAGTTAGGGCCAATTCCAACATCAGCACCTGTGTGACCATACAACCCACCACGATCTGCAGTTATAGATGGCAAGTCACTAAACTTAAAGTAGCTTAAGGCTACATGAGCATTAAGCTTAGCTGTTGGCAGTTTAGTGAACGGGTTGTTAAAGTTGTACTCGGCAAATAAAGTTCCAGTTAAAAAAGTTGGAAGTTCCTCTTCTTCTGTTCTTTCATCATTAAAAACAGTAGATGTTGGGATGAGTTGTTGAGCAAGTAAGCCTAACTCATACTTTTTATTTTTAATGGCAAGCTCTTGCTTTAAACCTGGGAATGAACGACCAGAAATTAATAAAGGTGCATTTAAAAAACCTTGATTTAAAGATCCTGCACTAAAAGTTAAATACTCTAGCGTTTCAAAGTTTAAAGAAGCCTCATCAGCAAAAATAAAGCTATCACTTCCGTAATCATTTAAAGTGTACTGGCTGTTATCACTATACCACTGCACTCCACCTTCTAATTTAATGTTAAGCTTATTATTTAATTGAAATTTGAATTTAGTATTTACTTTTGTTGAGAATCCAACTGATTTACTGGTCCCTTCTTCCCAAGAAGTTCCATTTAATAAAAGCTTCCACTCATAGGTGTTTTCTTTTTGCTTTTCAAAGGATAGGTCATCCAAGCCTAAGTAAGTGATGGATTGATCGGCATAGGCAGGGCTTATCACCATAGTAATTAATGCCAATAGAATGACAAATGATCTAACTAAAGCCTTAGTAGGTAAATTATTGTAGCTGATAATCCCTCTCCTTATAAATATGAAACTCAAAAAAAGCTTCATACATTCTATTATTCAAGTTCCGTGCTCAAAATGGCCTCTCTAAGCACTTAATATTACTTGAATTTTAACCTCCAAAATCTCGCCAAACCCGGCGGTGACACTAATTGCAACTCCAGATTTCAGGTTATTTACAATTTGATGATTACATGCACATTTATAACTATAACTTAATAAAAACCCTTAGATATTAGTAGCTTATAGTCATTTTCAAGTAAAATTTACTTGATTGCCCTAAAATTCTTTCACAGCCAATATAGGCTCAAACTTGTTTTGTTTAACTTGAGGTGAGCCGTATTTGAATAGAGGCTTCAGGACCAAGTGCTAATATTGCCCGGCTAATTACAATTAAGATATGATTAGAGCTGTCTTATATAGTCAGTTTTAAGCTTAAATTTATAAATAAAGGATTATTTATGCTTCAGTTTTTTTCATTATTTTCTGCTTTAATCATATTTTACTTTAGCTTTAGCCCAACATTTTCCAGCAATACTAATGATAGTCTAAACGCCAAATCAAAAAGTGAAGGTAGCTTCACACAAAGCTCCACAGCCCCCACTATTAACCAAACTTATTGCACTGGGATTCGTGGCAATGGTGAATTAGCTCCTGCCCATTGGGCTTCTTTAGCTAAAATTATAGAAACAAAACAAGCCGCTCCTGTGGGCGGCGCTGGTGGTAGCTCGGGCTCAATCACCATGTTTATTCTTGATAACTTTTATAATAGCCCTTTAATATATAAAGACCGAATGGTTCCTGACCTTCCTGTTGACCGCGAAGGCCTATTAAAACGAATTAACTTAATTGACCACAATAAGTTAGCTTTCTTATTTAAGTTTTTACCGCACTTTTTTAATAAAATAGGCGCGCTTAAAGTGAATGAGTACAGCCAGTTTTTAACTCTTAAAGAGTCCATTGCTAAATTAAAAGCTCAAAAAGAAAACATAAGTACAAATAAAACAAAAGAAGAAAAGGAGTTGCAAGCAGCAAGAGAGGCATTTGCTAGTAACGCTGAAGAACTATTAGATGACAAACCCACTGCTGACAATAAAGCTAGCAAAGGAAAGTTAGCCCAATTAAAAACTCTTATTAAAACGATTAAAGACCTTAAAAGTATCAAAACAGAAGAGGGCAAAACGGTCAAATTTTTCAAGCTTTACTTTGAAGTTAAAAAAGCTAAATACGAATCTAACTTTTTGCTAGATGAGTACTACTTACAGTGGGACACTGAAGTTAAAAAAATCATGAGCAGCCTCAAAAGCATTAGTGCTCTTAATAATTTCAAAGAAAGAAACAAAGAAAGTACAAAAAAACTAAAGTTACTCATTGTTAACTTTAAAGAGGCTATTTCAGTATTCGGAAAATTTGACGTGGACACAGATCACAATTTATTTTTTCGCCCTGGCTTAGTAGATTTTGAAAAAATTGGTTATATTTTCAATGGCATGCTTTCCTTTTTTAACCACCAACGTCTAAGTGGCGAACCCGCAAGAAATACATGGGAATACAAAATGCACTCCTTCTTTGATAACTGCTCTGTGGCTGCCCAATCTAATGACTGGATAAGCAAAAAAAGTAAGCACTACGATGGTTGCATGAATCGATTTAACCGCATCATTGAAGACTATTTTAAGACTGGGATTTGGAAAACTAACAAAAACCCTCTTATTGACCAACAAGTTGGGCAAAGAGTTGCAGCCATTGTGACCACCTCAGTGATCATGGGAGATAGTTACTCTGATACAATGAGGTTACGCAATGACTTTATCTCTGACAGAAACCTTATAACTAAGGATATTGCTAACTACGTGATTGACAATAAAGACCTTTATTTAGGCTACTGGTACAACAGAGAGTACACAAAACTTGAAAGCAATATGAAAGACAATCATGATGATGAAAAGTCTCGTCGCTTTTTAGACTTAGGAAATGTGGCTTGGAAAAAAGTTTTTGCCACCTCCCCCGCAGAGCCTGGCTTAACTAACTTCAGGCCATTTGAATCAAGCACTCAAGGCCAAGTTTTATCCAGTGGTGGTTGGTCTGATTTACACCCTGTGATTGTCTTAAAAGAGCTTGAAGATAAAAAAGGAAAACCCATTTGCGATCAAGTTTATTATGTAACCCGCAAAGGGGGCAGTAGTAACTTTGGCCGTAAACTAATCTTAAAGCTTATTGGCCCTGAAAATAAGCCTATCGTTGATAGGCTAGGTAACTGGAACAAAACCAGTCCTAAAAGCTCCTTTAGAAAATCAGCTGATATAGCTGACGAAGTTTACTGCACCAACTGGAACGATTTTAATGTCTTAGCTGGCGAAGGCTTAGACCTATTTAAAGACAGCTATCATAACTCATGGTTTAAGAGCGACAAGCAAGAGGATGAACCCAAAGTAGTTGGCTGCTGGTAGCCCGTAATGAGCGTAGCGAATGTTAGGGCGTATATAAAGGCTTTTAACTTGTAATGCGTCCGTCCCCATTGGACGGCGCAGGATCAGTTAAAGTTCTTATCCTAAATAGCCCGTAATGAGGCAGCGAACAGCTCAAATCTCTGGATAATTTTTTAGAACTTCATCTTTGCTTTTTCTAGAGTGCACTTACGGCAGCATCGCGTCTTCGCACTCTGTCACCTTTACAGGTGAGCACAGCGCGGATACGCGAAGCGCGACGCGATACTCCAGAAAAAGCAAAGATGAAGTTCTAAAAAATTATCCAGAGATTTGAGCTGTTCGCTGTGCTGATTAGGAACTAATGACTTACTGCGTACATTAGAAAGATCTTGGCCCATTTACAGATCTGTATAAGTATAAGCTCCTTAATATTAGACCCTAAAAAAGGATATATTATGAGCTTTAATGCGATTAGAGAACTTCGAAATAATAATGAATATAAAGCCGGTGATTTACTGGTTATTTTTGGTGAACTATTTAACCGAGGCTATGCTAACGGACTAGTTAATGCGGCTAAAGCCAAAGGCATGAAGGTTATTACTGGAACTGTAGGTCGCAGAGACAGTGATGGCACACTCCGCCCTTTAAATAGCGATGAGCTTGCTGAAAAAACTGAAGACGTAATCAATATTCCTTTAGAAGCGGGCTTTGACATCGAGCCTGGCCCAGCCGGAAAATCTGCTGTGGATATGATCTCTGGTTTAAAAATGAGCCAATGGCAAGAAGCACAAATTGATTGGAACGAAGTTGAAGCCGCACAAAAAACAGCAATTGAAAGATTCAGAAAACAAACCACTGCTTTTTTAACTGAACTTAAAGATAAGTATATTAACGAAAACACCAATGTACTGTTTGCCCACACAATGGCCGGTGGCTTTCCAAGGTCTAAAATTATTATGACTGTGGCAAACCGCGTATTTAAAGGCTCTGGGAAACGCTATGGATCTTCTGAAGAGTTTTGGAACTCTGAACTTGGTAAGCTTTGCAATAAAAATTTTAACGAAGTTTCTGGCGAAACCTTATCTCACCTAATAGAGCTAAGTGCCGACACTAGAAAGTACATTGAAAGCCATGGCAACAGAGCCACTTACACAGCTTACGGGTACCATGGTACCGAAATTTTAATTGATGATAAGTTCACGTGGCAATCCTATGCTCCCTACTTACAAGGATGGGCAAAGGTTCGCTTAGAAGAAATCGCCAATGAAGCACACAGCAAAAACATTAATGCCTGTGTTTTTAACGTCCCTGAAATATTAACTAACTCCAGTAGTATTTTCTTAGGAGTTGAAGTTCCCCTTTATAAACTCATGCAAGCCATCCAAAAAATTAAAGGTGATGATGCATTTAATGCAATTAAAGAAAAGTGTAATTCTTTATTAAAAGAAGAGTTCACTATTGAGGATGTTCTTGCAAAGTTAGATAGTTATTTTGTTAACTCTAATATTACCCATCTTCTTGATTGGGAAAAGGGTTGGCCACAGCATAATGATGCCGACCAAATGCTGTTTATGCGCACTTTATCTTCTGAGATCATTGATATGCATAAAGATAAAAAAGAGCTTATGACTGCAGAGCTTAGTGAACTTTGTTATAACTCTTGCGGAATAGCCATGCTAGACGAGTCTTGGAGCCCAAGAAACGGCACTACATGGGTAGGACATGATTTAGTAGCAAGGTTAATGTAGCATGAGCGCGACAAGGTCGCGCTCAGCTAATACAAAAAACTAATTTATTTCTTTTTCTTTTTTGCAGCGTCTCTTTTCATGAAAGTTAATATTTGCAGGATTTCTCCCCTATCAACACTTAAATCATGATCTCTATTAATACGAGTATCTTTTTTACTGGCTTCTAAAACCTCTTGCTCGGCCTCATCCAGTAACCTTTGCTTAGCCAATTCATTTTCTTCATCAATATAAACTTCTTCTTTTAACTCTGGCTCACTGCCTTCAACACCTTTTCTTTTAATTATCTTAAGGACAGTGTCCTTTGCTTTATTATACTTACCAACTACAGAGTCTTTCGCTTTATTATATTCGTTAACAACCCAGTTTTTACTAGAGTTAAAACCATGATCAAAATATTTACCTAAGCAACTAGTCCCAGTTTTAACTTTTTGAAACCCATTACCCTCACTCTTGTATAAAAGTAAGTGTCTAAACTGAACACCAGAACATTGCGCATAGCCTTTGGCTTCAATAAATTCCCTGAAGTACTCAAAAGAGGTTTCAACCTCATCTTTATCAATCAAACTGTTTTCATCAATGTCATACTTTAAAAACACAGACTCAATAAAAGACAAAAAGGTTCCAATAATACTAATATCAACATAAGAGATATAAGCATTGCTTAAGTTTTTCTCTTCTTGCCCTGAATAGATCAGATTATCTTCAAGCGTATATTCATTGTCTTTTTTCTTAAACGTAGCTTTCTTCTCTAAATAAGTTTCTAGATAATTCTGCAGATTAGGTAAGTTATCCACATTTTTAATTAAAATTTTAACATAGTTTTCTTTAAAACATTGCTTGGTTATGCCGGGCCTATTAAAAGTAACTAGGCTCTTCCTTCTACCTTCATCATCATTGTAGAAGCTCACAGCCTCACACTTTTCTAATAACTCCTCAAAAATACTTTTAATTGAGAACATACCTGAAGAGTAATTAGCAATTACCTCCACAGCTTGTACAAAACTAATTAAAGACTTTTGCTTAACACCATTAACAACAGAGGTTTTATAGCCATCACCTGTGCCAACAAAAAGTTTAGACTCCATATATACTCGATTGGCTACACTGGCAGAGGTGCCTCTTTTCTCCATAATGTAAACTTCACCAAAGAACACTTCAAACTCAGACATGAATTTCTCAAACTCTTTAACAGTGATACCAGTATACATATTCAGTCTACCAGAATTAGATGTATAACCCATAGCTATGGCTCTAGCTAATACCCTGTACATATTCATCATTGATAAGTTTCTTGAGTTATACCTCGCTGGATCATCTTTTTTACCTATAAAAAGGCCAATGTTTTCATCTGGAAAATAAGGGTGAATTTGCTGAATTAAGCTAGCAAAATGAGTTAAATGCCTAGAATAAGCTCCGTCATACACTTTACCTTTACTGCGAGTAATATCACCGCCAGCAATTGCCAACTGAATATTTTTATAAATTTCATACTCTTTTAATAAGTTGTTAAAATGCTCCATTGTAAAGCCTGGATAATGAGGCTTAAAAACTTCACCATAAACATCATCTTTATAAGCCTGCTTTTGCCTTAAAGAGTGGGGAACACTAATTAGTTTTTCAACTAAAATAGGAACCATTTTTTTAACAGTCTCGCCTGTCAATCCTCGTGGGAAGCCAAAGATTTTTTCGAAGTAGTCGATCACAGTGTTGATTTCAGAGTAATAAATTGTTTTAGAGCTTTTATTATTTATAGCTCTTTGCACAAAAAGCATAATTTCATCAGTAGATGACAATACGTCATGAGTTGTCTCACCTGTCATATAATTTTGCATTGTCCACAAATGGCGCTTTTTAATTGCCCAAGAAAACACACTTCTAACACCATCAAGCCAGTAGCTTACATTTTTAAATGTAATATCACTATGCTTGGGCCACATCATTTGGTGAAAACTCCAGTAAAGCTCCCACTTATTTTTACGCTCTTCATCTTTAAATATATTGGAGACAGATAACCAGCTCTCAATTTCTGAACGAGACACACTAATTTTGTATTTAGTAAATATATTGTAAAAAATATTTTCAGCTTTATTTAACTTATAGATGGCACTACTCACTTCAGTGGGCAATACATTGGCAGAGGCATTGGTTGCCATTAACTCCATCACTGGAAAGAAATTTATATACAAAGATCTTAAGTCATTAATAAATAACTTAAGCATCTTTAACTCCTGGTGGCTAATTCTATCAGACTTTCCCTTCAAGGTTTTAACCTTAGCATCAAAAAAAACATCAATAACCTTGTCGATGTCTTCAGAATAATTTTTCACTTTCTTTTTAACTAATTTTTTTACACTAGCTATTTTAATATCATCTTGATTTTTAACATTGATATGCGAATCAATTATATCAATGGCAAAGATTATACAATCAAAGGCCTTGTGAGCTCTTGGCTCATCAAATTTTTCTAAACCAGAATCTAAAAGCTTAACCACGTCGCGATTAATACACTTAAGGTTTGAAGAAGAATCAGCAACTTTTAAAGTCTGCTTATTTTCAGCATCTTTTGTGTCAAAGCTACAGCTCACCACAAGAAATGGTAAAATTAAAACGAGCAACCATCTAGAAAACATAACCTGCTCCTAGCTGAATGTAATCATTCCCTTTGTACTTTGAAAAGAAACTGGATTTATCACTCTTGTCGGCAGAAATTACCCCGCCTTCAGCGAACATATTAAACCTTTTATATCCATACTTAAGCTTAGCTATTGTTAATTGGCTTTTATCGGCAATTGAGTATTCGTACCTAGAGGTAAAAGATATTTTTTGTTCTTTATTTATATTATACTTATACTTAACTTTAAGCTGAACACTTTCAGACCTTTCAAAGTAAGAACGACTAAGGATACTATCTAGCTCCTCAAATGATAACAATGTTGCTTTATCAACTTCCTTATCCACTCTTTTAATATATGAAGTGGATAAACTTAAGTTTGCTAAGTAAAAGTTTTCGAGCTTTAAACCAGCACTAAACCAATCTTGCTCATCTAATATTGTTTCTTGCCATGTTCTATCTTTTTCATAATTTTGTTCTGGCGAATCTTTTAGGTAAGAAGCCCAAACCGTGGCATTATTAAACTTAGCCCCAATATCTGCCATATATAATTGATGTCTTTTTGTATTAGCTTCCACTTGAACAAAGTAATCGTTAGTACTTAGCTCTTCACTAAACTTAAACATTTTATGAAGCTCATTCCCTGGCTTGTTGGCATAAGCAATACTTAACCAATTCTTTTTTGTTTTATACCCTAACTTTAAATTTAAACTACCCTGAAAAATAACATCTGATATTTTAGGCTCAGTAATGCCGTAACGAACTGGTGTTACACCACCTGGCTCACTCACCTGCTCTGGCGGCAAGCTAAACCATGGGTTTAAGGATGTCACTCTTTCATCTTGCAACTCAAACTTTGGAGATTGATTAGGTAAGTGAACATATGAGGCAAAGCTTTGTAGATAAATATTATTTCTTCTTATGGTGTGATGAAAGCCAAAAGCTCCCATTTGCTCTGGATTTAAATAATCGTGATTAAATAGTGGGTTTGTTAAACCAAGGTCCCACTCCTCATCCACTTGACTTAATTTTTGTTTTTTACGACCCATTGAAAAAATATTATTTTTATATTTATAACTTAAATAAGCTTCACTTAAACGCAGATCATAGGACTGCTCCTCGCCACCCATTTGAAATAAGCCACCTAGGTCATGGCGATATAAAAAGTTGTCCTTTTTATATAGATACTTATTTGAAACCTCAGCATCAGTAACCTGGTAGTTTTCATCATTAAATTTTTGCTGATTATAGAAACTGCTTGTTATGTTTAGAGCTGATTTCCACTTATTTTTTTGTGCAGCATGTAATAGTTCACTTAAAAAGAATGAAGCTAAAATAACACTGCATAGTGTCATTTTATAAGCGCATGTTTTTACTGTTCTTTTTAAATTCATTTCAATTCCATATGCATTTAGGTTATGCCTCATTATAAGACATAACTGGACCAAACACCTAGGAATTTCACATTTATTTTCCTCAAGTCACTTGTGTTTGACTTGAGCTAGATATTTTTTGTTTAGCTCACACTAAATATGCTGATTTAGATATATACTGCCCCTACCCCTGCTGTCCTAAAATTAAGCATTTTTGACCATTTTTCTGCTTACCTCTCCTTTTTTATTAATATTTCATCAATACCCAACTGCTGAATTTAAAGGAAAATTTATAAAGGAATTATTAAGCTCGGATATGAAAGGTTTAATTTTGATTTCTTAATTTCTTAAGTTTTAATTTTTACTTTAATACTTAAAGGAGCTAACTACTCGCCATTAATGGATTTACTTAAACTGCCATTTTCTTGGCACTGTAGTTTTGACGGATTTACTGAATTTATTTTTTAATGGAATTAATTTTTTAAGAATTTAGAATGTATATTAGATGAACAGTCAAGAACAGATCCTAACACATTTTGGCGAACAGCAAATCCTTGTTTTTAAAGACATCCAGGACCTATTTGAAAAAATAATTTGTGTCATAAGCTTTTCCATATTGACTGGAGGGCGCACGACAAATATCGTTTTAAGTGAGAAGAAACCTGGAACGACTCCAGGAGGTAATAAAGTAAAATCTACTTTATTTGTACATGGACGTACGGCAACACCTACAACTAATTACAATTTAATACATTCCCCTTTAAACACTAGTTGAAAAGGGAAAATAAAATAACTTTTGTTTTATTTAAGGATAACTTTACACTTCTTATTTTTTAGCACTACTTAATAACAACGTCGCAGGAGGCTGACCATGGAAACAACAAACACTGAAAACACAAGCACAATAAACACTACCACCGCTCCCATGAACACAGCACCAGTGACCAACAAGGCTAACCCTCCTGTTGAAGAAGATAATGATGGTCCACATATCATGCGCGTAAAAAAACGTAATGGTGATTTAGTTGCTGTTGATGTTAATAAAATTGTAAACGTTGTATTAGCTTGCTCGGGCGGCTTAAAACATGTTGATCCAATGAGAGTAGCAACAAAAGTAATTAGTGGTTTATTTGATGGCGCCTCTACTGCTGAACTGGATAAATTATGTATTCAAACAGCATCATTATTAATTGGTGAAGAGCCTGAATATGCAAAGTTAGCCGCTCGTTTAATGGCCCGTTACATTGATGAAGAAGTTGGTAGCCAATCTATCCATAACTTTTTTGATTGCGTAAAGGCTGAGTATGAAGCCGGCCTTCTTTCAGAAGAAAAGTATAACTTCATTAAAGAGCACAAAGAGCCTTTAAATATTATTATTGATAAAACTCGAACTCGTAATTTTGAATACTTTGGCTTAAGAACATTATATGATAGGTACCTTTTAAAAGACCCAGTAAGTCGTAAAGTTTTTGAAACTCCACAATACTTCTTTTTAAGAGTAGCTTGTGGCCTTGCCAATAACTTTGAAGAAGCTAAAGAGTTTTACGATTTAGTAAGTAGCCATGACTATATGACTAGCTCACCTACACTATTTAACTCTGCAACAAAAAGACCACAGCTTTCTTCTTGTTACTTATTAGATTCACCTGAAGACAGCCTAACTTCTATTTATAAAAAATATGCTGACATTGCTATGCTTTCCAAATGGGCCGGTGGCATTGGAGTTTCTTTTTCTCGTGTTCGCTCGCGTGGATCTTTGATTAAAGGAACTAACGGACACTCAAATGGTTTAGTGCCGTGGTTAAAAACTTTAGATTCATCTGTAGCCGCTGTTAACCAAGGCGGAAAGCGTAAAGGTGCTGCTTGTATTTACTTAGAAACTTGGCATGCTGACATTGAAGAATTCTTACAACTTCGTGATAACTCAGGTGATGAGTCTCAAAGAACTCACAACTTAAACCTAGCAAACTGGGTTCCAGATTTATTTATGAAACGCCTAGAAAAAGATGAAATGTGGTCTTTATTTGATCCTAAAATAGTTCCACACTTTATTGACTCTTTTGGTGAAGAGTTTGAAAAGTCATACCTTAAAGCCGAAAAAGAAAGTTTGTTTGTTAAACAAGTGCGCGCCCGTGACCTTTACAGCCGCATGATGAAAACATTAGCTCAAACGGGTAACGGCTGGATGACTTTTAAAGATCATAGTAACAATAAGTCTAACCAAACAGGACACAAAGGTAACACAATCCATTTGTCTAACCTTTGTACTGAAATCTTAGAGGTTACAACTAATGACGAAACTGCTGTTTGTAACTTAGGTAGCGTTAACTTATCTAACCACTTTGAAAATGGTGAGTTCAACTTCACTAAGCTTGCAGAAACTGTGCAAACTGCTGTTAAATATTTAGATCGTGTAATTGATATTAACTTCTACCCGATTGACACGGCTCAAGCTTCAAACTCTAAGTGGCGTCCTGTTGGCCTTGGGCTAATGGGTTTACAAGATCTATTTTTTAAAATGGAAGTTCCTTTTGATAGCCCTGAGGCACAAGCCATTTCTAAAAAGATCTCTGAAGAAATTTACTACAATGCCCTTTTAACTTCTTGTGGCTTAGCTGAAAAGCATGGCCCACATGAAAACTTCAAAGAGACTCGTGCTGCCAAAGGTGATCTGCAGTTTGATCACTGGGGTGTTGTGCCTGAGGACATGAAGCGCTGGGAAGAGTTACGCCGTAAAGTTAAAACTATTGGCCTAAGAAACTCACTAATGATCGCTATTGCGCCAACAGCTACGATTGCATCATTAACAGGAGTTTATGAAGCCACAGAGCCACAGATCTCCAACCTGTTTAAGCGTGAAACTTTATCTGGTGAGTTCATTCAAATTAATAAATACTTAGTGTTAAAACTAAAAAGCCTAGGGCTTTGGAACGAAAGCGTTCGTAATAAAATTAAAATTAACGAAGGCTCTATCCAAAACATTGATGAGATCCCTGCGGATGTTAAAAAGATTTTCCGTACTGTTTGGGAGATCCCACAAAAGGAATTAATCAATATGGCTGCTGACCGTGGCGCATTTATTGATCAAAGCCAAAGCTTAAACTTATTTATTGAGTCACCAACAATTGGTAAACTTTCAAGTATGTATATGTACGCTTGGCAAAAAGGTGTTAAGACCACTTACTACTTGCGTTCACGCCCAGCCACTAAAATCACTAAGGTGACTACTGGCGGAATGACAGAAGCCCAGCCAACTGGCCAGTACATGAGCGATGAGGCTTTAGCTTGTTCTCTGGAAAACCCTGAATCTTGTGAGTCTTGTCAATAAATTAGAATTTAAATAATTTTTTTGATGCAGCTCAAACTATTTGTTTTTTCAAAAATTGCGTTCTACCATTATATATAGTGTAGGACGCACAAATAAACACGCCATATAGGGGAACACCACATGATTTTAGATCCTGGATTTGACTTAACTTTACGACCAATGAAATACCCTGTCTTCTTTGATATGTACAAAGATGCAATCAAGAACACATGGACCGTAGATGAAGTTGATTTTAGCTCAGACATTACTGACCTTCATTCAAAATTGACTAAATCAGAGGCGTTTTTGATTAGCCGTCTGGTTGCCTTTTTTGCAACTGGTGACTCAATTGTGGGCAATAATCTTGTGCTTAATTTGTACACACATGTTAACTCCCCTGAAGCTAGGCTGTATTTATCTCGTCAGCTTTATGAAGAGGCCTTGCATGTTCAGTTTTACTTAACTTTACTTGATACCTATCTTCCTGACATGAAGGAACGCGAAAAGGCTTTTGCTGCTGTTCACAATATCCCATCCATCAAAAATAAAGCTGAATTTAGCTTTAAGTGGATGGACTCCATTCATAAGCTTAGACAGCTTAACACTAAAGAAGAGCGCCGTATGTTTTTAATGAACTTACTTTGCTTTGCTGGCTGTGTTGAAGGCCTATTCTTTTTTGCAGCCTTTGCCTATGTATACTACCTAAGATCAAAAGGCTTATTAAATGGACTAGCATCAGGGACTAACTGGGTTTTCCGTGACGAAAGCGCCCATATCGACTTTGCATTTAAAGTGTTCGAAACTGCTGTTGAAGAAGAGCCAGACATTTTTGATGACCGTATGAAAGATATGGTTATTACAATGATGGAAGATGCCATCAATGCTGAGCTAGTGTTCTCAGATGACTTTTTAAGCCAAGGCATTGTAGGCCTTAGTCAAAAAGATATGAAAACTTATTTACAATTTATTGCCGATCAACGCCTAACTCGCTTAGGCATTCCAGCGCAATACAATGTTAAAAATCCATTCTCATTTATGGAGCTTCAAGACACCCAAGAGCTTGCTAACTTTTTTGAAAGAAGAGTATCTGCATACCAAGTGGGTGTCACTGGTGATGTTTCTTTTGATGAAAGCTTCTAGGAATTAAATTAATTTTATACCCAAAAAAGCCAAGCTAAATAGCTTGGCTTTTTTTGTAGCTTTAAAAATTAGTTATAGATTAATCACACACGTGAACTTTTCATATTTATCCTTTCTAACTTGATTGTAATCAGAAGATCCAAAAATTGCGCGATCAATAGCATTAAGAAATTCAAATTTAGGTCCTGTTTTATAAGTATTAGTAACAGTCACCTTTAATCCACCGTCTTTTTTACTAACTTTAATATGACCAATATTAAACCCTCAAAATAAAACTATTGGGGCTACGTTCAACATATAAGGATAATAAGCTAGATCTATGCCAGTATTGGAGTGACTAAGTTAAATTAATAAAACTATGCACCTTATTAAAGAAATGTCTATTTAATGGGGATTGTTGTAGCTTAGCTAATAGCCGTTGTAGCCAAAACTGCGGACTGCTTCCCATGCAAAACGCCTTGCTAAGTCAGCATCAGCCCTAGATAGCTCGGGTCTTTTATACATGTTACTAGGAGGCTGTTCACCAAAGATTGTACCATAAAGCATATTCACCACCATATAGGCTAAAACGTAGTTTGCATGCACATTATCCGTAGTTAACTTATTTTCAGCCACTTGCTCAGAAGAAGTATTAGTAAAATGACGATGTAATAAATCATGAGCCATTCCGTTAGGGGCATAAGCAACTTTATGTCTTCTTGCCGAATCACCATAAATTTTATGAACTAACTCACCATAAAAATTATTACCATTATTAAACCAAGCATCAGTAGACCATAATCCATAGACAATAACTTTAGTGTTACTTTGCTTTGCTAAATTAATAAAGTTATCAACATAAGTGTTATACTCACTTATGAAACTTTCTTGTTGATCAAAGCGATGATACCTTCCCTGTACAATAAGTAGGTCATAGTTACCATTTCGAACCTCATTACGAGTGCCTCCATCCCAATGCGCCTTAAGAGTTCCGCCGCCAATAGACCTTGAGCGAACTGTGACGTTTGGGAGCTGATCCTCTAAAAGCCTTCTAAACTCTCTAAATATAGACTTACTAGAGTCAGGACTAACACCACCAGTGGGCTTAGTTGGGATTGCAGCTGCATGATATGAGTTACCAACAAACAACACACGTAAATTATTAATATTTTTATTAAACAGAGACTTAACTCCACCTGTCCCCGGAGGCTCAGGGTCAGGAGTCACTTCACAAACTTCAGAAATAGATCTTTCTTCAGACTTAACTAACTTATTGTCAGAGTTTTTACAAAAACGATCGTCACTGCAATCACGCACAGACTTAACAGTTCGGCGACCATCAGCACATTCACTCACTGATGTTTGCTTCCAATCACTCCAAACCCCTAGAGATTGACAAGCTTCTGAGGAAACCACCTCTTCAGTTGTTTCCCTCATACCATCATCGCGAAGACAAACTTTACCTGTTTCACAAACTCTAGTTGAGATGTACTTTTGAATATCAGCTGTACACTCACCGTCTTTAACCTTATTCCATGGCCCCCAAACACCTAGAGGCTCATCAATAACTGGTGGTATTACTTCATAGTTACTAACGGCTTGAAGACTTTTATCAATTTGTGAAATTAAAGGAGATTCAAGTCCACCTTCTTGCAAGCTTGCATGACTAATATCAACGATAAAGTAATCGCTATGCACTAATTGAGCAGCCCCTGTAATGTACTGAGACTGAATTTTTAAACTCTCTACAGATGAATTATAAACAAACTTATATGAAGCCTCTCCGCAAAATGAAGGGCCTTTTATTTTTGTTAGGCTTATTGGTAAACTTTCACTCATATAACTTTGCTCTGTTGGCTCAGCATTAGCTATTTGAGAATCCACTTTAAAAAATCGCTTTATTTTAACTTGAACTTCATTTGCTAATGAGGGAACACAAACTTCACCACTTAGTACAACATGAGGTAAGTTTATAGTTTTATCTTCAGTAAAACTAACATTAAACTTATTAACATAGCCATAGGCTTTAACTTGATCATTACTTTTTGTTAAAAGATTAAAAGCCATTACTTC
>CALLBC010000199.1 GCA_938001965.1 uncultured Bdellovibrionales bacterium
GAGTTTATTGATTAATAGCATAGTTAGAACTTCTACCCCTATCTTCGTCATGCTCAGCCAAGATTATTAAAAGTAGTGAATTCATCCCTCTATTTTAAAGCTGATTACGTCCAGTTTTTATGCTCTAAATATGCCCAATTCAATTGATTAGAAATATAATATAGTCTGCACATTTTATTAAAGGGCTACACAATGAAGTTTATTCTAGTATTTGCTATTTCTTTACTTTTTTTAACCAGCTGCAAAGTAAACAGTGATAATGCAAAGATTGAGGAGCAAAAATATCGCCAACTGGCCTCCTTAAAAAAAACAAGTTGCACAGACAACCTAGATGATGATGGCAATCCAGTTGTTGATGAAAATGGAAACGAAATTGATGAGCTCGAAGACCTTTGGCCACAAAAAATTAGAGAGCTTGAACATCAAACGGTTTGCGCCACTGCTGCATTAGATGAATGTTATTTTTCATTAAGCTCTAATAATGATGGCAAGCCACGCTCTGCCCTGAGATACTTAAGAGGAGCCAGTCTTATTTACACTGGCGCATACATTGTTAAAGCCATTAACAGACCCTCAATTTGGACAGCCCTTCCCCCTAAACCACCAGTGGTTCACCAACGTGAAAGACTAAGAGTTCGAAGAGTGGATTATACAGGCCCAGCCCCACTAAAAGAAATCAGCCCTGATGAACTGGCTGAGGACCTCAAAGCATTCAACAGAAAATACAACGGCAAAGTTTCAGACTCGGTAACTACAGCTTCAGCCAGTCGGTTTTCTCACGTAGATAGTATCATTAGGAGCAATGGCCCTGTGGCGAGTTCTGGTCTTGTAAAAAAGGTGGAAGGCAATACTTTACAAATGGTTATTGCTTTAGGAGAAAATAAAAGTTTTAAGAATATGTCTGACAACTACATTAAAGATCTAAAAGCTGAAGTTGCTAAAAACCCGGTTCGCTTTGCTGAAACGCTAACACAATTAGAAGCTGCCATTGATGATGACTTAACAAAAAGAAAAACTCGTCTCTACGCTATCTTAGCAGAGATTGGAGATGAAGATGGAGTCATCCAAAATAAATACATTAATGAATTAGTTGGAAAAGCCTATGGCATTAAAGATGGTCCCTTAAAAATTGCAGACTTAACCAATGAAGTGGCTACAGAAGCTGATGAAGTGGATCTTAAAAATAAACATGCAGCTGAACTAGTGCGTAAAATCCGCGTCCTAGAAAGGAAAAAAGAGAGAGTGAATGAACAAATTGGTAGGATTGTTCACTCAAAAGACTTTGCTCTCCGAAAAGGAGTAAATAAATTTTTTGCTTACTTTCACTACAGAAAACTACTCACAGCCCTTAGGCGCCTAAGTGGATTTAATGAATCCCTTAAAAACCCTGAGGACATAGCTAAAGCAATTTCTTATTACGCCCATTACGGTCAAGCCGATGTGAGCATTGCTAGTAAAATAACTGGCGCACCAAAAGACTACGTTAGAACACATAGAAGAACTGTTAAAACTTACATAAATAATGCTGTAGATAGTGCCAAAGAAAAGCTTAGTCTCGGCAAAGGGTCCTCTGAGGCTGTTGAAAAATCACTTAAAACAGCTCAGCAATCTGGTGAAATTTCTCACATCCTTAAAAGTAAAGCCTTTGTGGATCAAATAAATCAAAATATTCTAGAGTACCAACAGGTTTTATCTAAAACCAATGTCTTTAATAAAACCTTCTTTCAAGGTGCAGCACAAGTATTTATTGATTATGCCAATAGTGGCGCAAAGCCTAAGCAAGCCAGTGGAATTGCTAGTCAAATTCTTGGTCGCTTTTTAGAGATTTACCAAAAACAAATTGATAAAGATGGAATTAAAGCTCTTTCAAAACAGTTTCAATCAAGCCCTTCTGTACAAAGAATAAAACAGTCTGTGGCTAAAAAAATTGGTAAAATTGCAATTGCTGGCCCTGCAGTGGCTCTTGGTGCCGCATTAACATTACTAGATTTTGACTTTTATTATTTAATTGGCTGTAGCATTAATAATTTA
Source organism: uncultured Bdellovibrionales bacterium (assembly GCA_938001965.1). GTDB lineage: Bacteria > Bdellovibrionota > Bdellovibrionia > Bdellovibrionales > UBA1609 > JAHDIR01. The sequence continues at coordinate 2,032 of CALLBC010000199.1, forward strand.
AGACACAGAAAGTATAGCCAATTTTTTCACGATGATTGCTCAATACTAAACAAAGACATGGATGAGCTTGATGAAGCAAATACTTTTGCACAAAAATTTGCAAACTTCACACAAATTGATCCAGAAAACCCCAACATTAACCTAAGAAAGCAACTTCAAGCTTTAGCAGCCAATAAAAAAGTTTGTGATTACCTAGAACTTGCCCACGATAAACTTGTGAAAGGCAATCAACTTGAGTGTATAAAGCTGGGTGACCCAAATGCCACTGATGACGACCAATATACTCACGGCTATATTGGTAATAGAAGATTTAACCTACTCTTAAATGAAAATGAAGAGGACGATAAAAACCCTTATGAAATAGAGCTAAAGTCTGAGGTAGAAAGAATAAATTACAATAACCAAGACAGAAGAGAAATTTTCAGAGAGTACGACCGCTACAGAGCCGATTCTATTGGAGAGACCTACGAACATTACAGCATAGGCACACGTAATTTATTTAGACGCATAATGATTAGTGAAAAACACCAAACCATAAACGATAATACAGTAAAAAGTGCTTATAGAATTTATAAAGTGAAGTCTGCTACCCGTTCATTAATGCAACATCACTATTGCTGCACACCAGGCTATGAAACTTCAATCGAAATGTGTTACGGAGTAACATGCGACCCTAATAAATTAAAAAACTCTTGTAATAAAAAGCCACAATTCAACTGGAGTGTAACAGACATAGCTGATTCTCACCAACAACTGATGGATATGGGATTAGCCACACCGCCAAGAACTCGAACTGAATTTGAAGCCGAACAAGCAGCGATTGAAGAAAAAGCTAGACAAAAGAAATTAGAACAATCAAAAAGTCGAAGAGAAAAAGTTGGCTATTAAACTAATATACGAAACCTGGTTTAAGCTTTAAGTGGTTGGCGCT
>CALLBC010000200.1 GCA_938001965.1 uncultured Bdellovibrionales bacterium
AATTGATAGTAAATTCGAAAAACGTAGCTATTGGGCTGTTGCACCCAGTGCACTAGGTGATGGAAACCCAGTGGGTAACGCGTACTCGTTTCGTGAAGACAATGGATATGTTTATTTTATATCCGGCAAAGCTCCTTTTAAGCTAGCTGTTCGCTGCATAAAGTAGAATTTAATTAGGCTAAAGGTACGCCGATAATTTCTACGAAACAATGAGTCATAGAAAGTATCGGCGTACCTTTTCGCCTTTTCCAAAGAGATAATAATAAGCTTTATTTATCACTCCGTTTTCCAAAATTCCCATAAAGATCGTATATAAAGTGGTACACACAAACAGCCCTGGAACTTACGTTACAAAAGTGTGAAGAGTGATAAATATTCAGCCCAAATTTATCCCTAGTCGAGATAAACTTAAGTGACGTTTTATCTTGATAAGTATTAGAAGCAATGATGTGTTCAGAAATATATTTGTCCCAAATACAATTCTTCTTAAGGTTGTTCACAGTAAAAATAAATGCTGATTTTGTATCTGAATTGAAGTAATTTAAACACTGGTCGACAATAACCTCGTCAGTTTTTTTGTTGCTCCAAATTTTATATTCTCCGATAAATTCCATCCTTTCATGAAGTTTTTTAAACTTCAAATCACTGCGACCATCTTGCGCTAAGCATTCCATTTCTATGTCATATTGATTTATTAGAATTCTATACCCCATTAGTTGATACATTTTTTCTATTTCTCTCTGAGTAATTGGTATGAGAGGGACTTTGTCTAAGGACTTTAGCTGGGATGTTATTAGCCTGATGTACTCTACATCTTCTGCAGGTAAACTTATTCCGAGTTCATCAAATAGGGAGTCTCTCCAGGGGGCAGTGTATTTAATAATGCCATTAACCTTTCTATATTTTTTGGATATTACATCATCACTCTTGCTGCAAAAAATACAATAGCCAATTTGACCTATAATAGAGTTGCAGCATGTGTCATGTATTTCTATATCTCCAATTATCTTTAGACTAATTAGTTTTTCTATACAGACTTCTGGTTCATACTCATTGCTAAAAAAATGGAAAAGCTCATCTTCAGTGATTAATTCCTCAAAGTTATTTTCAATAAAGTAGGCTAGGTCTTGAGCTAAGCTATTTTCAATTCCTAACTCATCGACTATATCTGATAATTTGACCAATTATATACCTCACAGTTGACTCTGTTTGTAATCCATAAATTAAGATACTGTTTGTTTTAGAGTTAATAATGGTATGGACTTGATTTTTTAAAGAATTTTCTTGGTTTGGTAGCCAAAAAAAATTTCCATAAGTTGACGAGTATCTGCGTTGAATTGCCCTTTCTGCACTTTTTAGCTCTGGGTCCGCCTCAATATCATGGTCTTTACTCTTGGCTTGTAGGGATTGTTTCCCGCCAGAGTTAGTTACCTGATCAAATTTTTTTGTGGATACTTGTTTCAAATTTTTTATTTGTGTTATTGATTTTTTTATATTAATCGGTTTCCAGCCATCAACTGAAAATATATCAGACATAAATTTCAAAGCTTTTTCTTTTCCTTCATTATAGCTTTGTTTGCGAGTCGATTGTGTTATGCCTATTAACATTTGTCCATTTGTTAAATCCCAATCAAGAGTTAAAATACCTCTACCATTATTGCCCTTATATGCTCTGTATTCTATAGACTTATCAATATTAAAATAGTCCTCCTCGAAAACTCTAGAATATGAGGTTCTTTTTTCTGCCCATGCTATTGCTAGCCGTTGATTTTGAATATACTTCACATTAAAAATTTTGAAACCATCTTCCGGTGGTATAAATAATGGAATTGCATTATTTAAGGAAAGCTGAATATTTTTCTTATTAAGAATTTTTTGAATTTCATTTTCATTTTTAGATTTAAATTTTTGACGGTGCTGTGGAGTTGAACGAAACAAGAAGATGTGCTGTTTTCCCCAAGACTGGGCGCTATTGACAAACTTTACAAGTTCATGAAGTTGTGTATCAACTTCATTGGCCTCCTGTATAACTTCTTTAATCAGATCAGCCTTGCGAACTGTAGACTTAATACCTAGGTGGAGTGTATCATTTGCAAAGTCAAGTATTGTAGACAGAGTTATATTATTTAAAATATCTTCTAGTATTCTTGTATTTTTTGCCATCTTTTATTTGATCGGAATATTAATTAAATAACTAAATAATATTTAATTAAAATTTAAAAAAACTAAATATTTTTATATGTAACACCAAGCATTTAGGCTAGTATATTTTTTTAAATAATCAAATGAGTTTTGATAGAGGCTTCACTCATTCTGTAAAATAAAAACTTAAATTTACTTTATTACTTATTTTAGCTTCGATGTACTAAAAAAGTAAAAAGACCTAAGACCATGCAGCCGTTTTTTTATCTAAAGAAATAAAACTATGATCAAAGGCTATTTTATTACAGTGCTCAAAGTCTTTTTCGGTAAGGCCATATTTATTTTGTAAAAGCTCGTACTCATGAGTTAGGTCAATATTAAATATACCTGGGTCATCAGAGCTAATGGT